>JAISWA010000072.1 GCA_031271275.1 Clostridiales bacterium
CTGTCGTCGGTGGCGGCGTATCTTCCAAAGTATTGACCGCTTTAATTCTATAACCGTCTTCTTCGTTACCGTAAAGCGTTACGCCCTCCGGTAAATCGCCCACTGGAGCGACCGTCAGCGAACTGCCGGACGTTGTTACCGTGAAGCTAATCGAACCGACGATTCCCTCATACCCTTCAAGCGGTATTGTTTCTGTAATTGTATTCGGACCCTCCGCGTATAACACACTCGGATCAATGTTAATGATACCTTCTCCGTTCGTGGTTATCGGATTGCCGTTTAGCGTGAACACTACTCCGGCTAAGGGCTGATCATTTTCATCTACCTTATAGAGGTCAAAACCGTTGAGTTCGGGTTCTTCCGGCGGTACTACCGGCGGGGTATACTCGTTTACGAATTCGCTTCCCGGCGCTTCGTAAGTGATTACCGGGTCACCGTCAGCGGCAATTTCAACCGCCACATAACGGGGGGTCGCGTCATATACCCAACCGTCGCCTTCCGTACTCTTGTCGAGTTCGTCTATCCTGAAGTAGTAGGTGTTTCCCACTTCAAGACCACTCTCAATATAGAACTCAAAGGTTTCGCCATTTCTCGCTTTTGCATTTCTTACAATTGGTTCAGCGACAGACGCTTTTAACGCGTCTACCTGCGTTAACACAAACTCGAACTCAACGTCAGGCGCTCCCCCTGCTCCGTTAACTTGAACCGTCTTACTACCGGGAATCCTAACTTGCGGTTCCGGCAGATAAGTGTTTGTAAATTCTATCTCGTCTACATTTGTGCCATCAAGATAGAATGCGACGGACATTACTTTAAAGCTATCCCCAACCTGCGCAACATTGACAACAACTACATATTCCGTAGCGCCGTACTCCCATACGCCGGGGTCAGATTGTTCTTCCCTCAACAGGAAACGGTAATCCCCCGCTCCCGTAAAAATGCTGTTATATTTAGCTTCAATCTCTGCATTTGAGAACACAATATCTCTGTTGCCGCCGGACAAGTCCACTTCGTTTCTCAACGCTTCGCCGATAGGTTCTCCGCTTGCATTTATCGGGGTCAATAAGAAGGTGACTTTATCGTCCGCCGAGACTTCCCTGCCACTGGGCAACACTACCTTTGTACCCGCGATGACTTCATGCGTCTTAATCGGGGGCAACGATTCAACATAACTTGTAAATTCAACGTTTCCAAGAACCCTCGGGGGATCCGGGTCGTCTCTGCCTTTTACTGTCGTGGCGTGAGTTTCCCAACCCTCACCCGCGCTTAGACTGTTTGCTATCAACACTCCGCTAACATTTCCTGTTGCGAGGTTCGCCGAATTCCCAAAATCAGCATTCGGGGCTAATACTGAACCTATTATATTTGTAAGGGAACTTAAAATGCTGCCTTTAACATCTTCATTACCCGTCAGAGGGAAATTCCAGATAAACCTATCCCGCAGAGTGCGATAAAACCCAAATTGCCCCATACCATCATAACCACCGGCACCGAAAACCGGCTCACCTGTAAAGGTTACCGTATTTCCCCCAAGCACATTGATTAAAACAACTCCGCTAAACGCCTTCAATTCCGCTGGGAAATACGGCGATCCCACGGTTTTGCCATCGGGAATATTCGCATTATATACGATAACTTTGACGTTATCTCCGATTGCCCCGTCAGGGAATTGTTTATAAAAAGGCGTTCTAAAATCTGCTGTGCCATTGTAATGAAAGATTGGGTCATTACCAGGATGAGTAAATCCGGTGCTAACATCCTCAGGTTTATTAGCGTTCCAGTCAATGTTTACAAGTTGCGCCATGTCTGTAAGCACAACCACCTCTGCTTCGCTTACGTTAAGCGCACTTAATGCTTTGCTGATATCGCCGCTTTTTTGACCAAGATTGTAAATAGATTGGCTAAGCGCGTTCAAACTCGCATATGCTTCTTCAAAGAAGCCTGAAACTTTTGAAGATTTCTCTATACTGTCAATTTCATCCTTTGGGAAATTCGCATTATAATAATCCAACCTTGCTTGATGAGTGGCAGGGTCATCATCCCCGCCAACTTGTTGTCCGATATAGGTACCCGTTCCTTTATACTGCCTTGTCACTATATCCACATCTTCGTCAATCTCAGTTTCGGCTGAAACCATTACATTCCCGCCGAACACGGTTATCCTTGTTCCGCCGGTCGGAGTATAATCATCAAACGCTGTTGGTTCACCCGGCGTTGTAATGTTCCCCCCCACAATTAATCGGGGATTGTGTGGAGTGATGGAGTCTCCAACATCAGATGCCGGCATACCGATTGGATAACCCACATCTTTGTACCATTTATGGGTAGAATAAACGTCGCTGCCTGCGCGGGCTTTATTGTTCCATATAAAATCACCGCCGACGGCTAACCCGCTTTCTACGTCGGCATTACCCACCGTCCAGTCACCAAAAACGATGGCGCTGTAATAGTTGCCAGAACCCAACGGGTTTTCTGCATATCCGGGTTCATGCCAAAGCAAGTTGTCGTCATCCGTCAGCGCTTTAACGGTAATTGTTTTAACCGCATCATCAACAGACAACCCTTGCAAACTGCACTCAACTTCTCTTAGTTCGTAATTGCCCGCCCCGCCAAGATAATCAAAGTCTTCTCCGTCGAATAACACCGAGAAAGCGCTTGGCGAAGTCCCCGCTTTAACGGTAAGTTTCTTCCGGACGACGTTCTCTCCGCCTGCCTGTTTTAATTCGTAAGTAAAAATCACGTCCTCTGTTATTTCTCCCACAACCGCCTTTTTGACGTTTATTGCGTATGGCTCATACGCAAAGGCTCTCCCCGGCTCCGCAGCGCTTACCACAAACGGCGCATACGCCAACATCAGCATAACCGACAGCATCAGCGCAACCGCCCGTTTCAAGGCTTTCTTCATTTCTTGCATGTGTATCCCCCTTTTCTCTTTTTATTACCAACTCGTTACATTATAGAACTATTAAAAAATAATATCAACATGTTTTTAAAAAATTTTTCAGAAATTTTGTGCAATTTTTTATTTATTTTTGAATACAAGATTATTTTGTACTTTTCGCATCAAAAACAGGATGCGTTTTCGTCACGCCGGTTAAAAACTTTTAACAATCCCCTCTTACATTATATGTATGGCAAATTTTTTGGAACAGTGACATATGGGAATAATAACGGCGCGTTCAAAAAAAACGCGCCGCCCTTGTTCGTCAGGTTCTTTTCCGAAAACGCTTCGTCCGATGGTCAGAAATTAAGTTGATTCGCTATAAAATGAAACGGGAACGCCTGCCGCGTTCCGTTGTTTGTTGTAAAATTATATTAGAACCGGATAAAACGGCACGGCAGAATATGGTCACAATTGTTTTTGTGAACACATAAGGCGCACATAATTACATTATTGCAATCAATATTTACATTAAAATAAAATATTTGAAAATTGTTTACCTACAAGTCCGTAGGTTTTATCGGCTTCTTCTTTCGCCGTCGCTATCAAATCCTTATTACACACAAATCTTTTGCAATAAGCGACCGGTACAAAAGCGACCGAAGCAAAGCATCTGTTTCCCCTACACCGGTTTTGCCGCCGCGGCGTACTGTTCCAGTATATACTGCTCTTTGTAATCCATCACCTTCGGCACATAGCGCTGCGTTTCCTCATACGGCGGAATACCGTCGTATTTTTTTACGGCGTTGGAACCGGCGTTGTACGCGGCAAGGGCAAGGGACTCGTCGCCGCCGAACTCGTTGAGCTTCTTCCGCAAATACCGCGTGCCGCCGTCAATATTCTCCTCGATGTCGAAGGGGTCGGTCACGCCGAGGGACGACGCGGTCCTGGGCATAAGCTGCATCAGCCCCTGCGCCCCGGCTTTGGAAACCGCGTCGGGGTCGAAGTTACTTTCCGCGCGTATTACCGCCTTGATTAAATTAGGGTCGATACCGTATTTTTCCGACGCCGCCAGTATGGCGTCGTTAATCGTCTGGCTCAGTTCGTTGTCGCTTTGGTTGGACTGGTGGAAGATTTCCAAAATTTCCGTGAAAGAAGTCGCCGGCAGTTCGTCGGGGAACAATCCGCCGCCATTATTATAGGAAGAAATGAGTCCGGAGACGTCGGAATACCCGCTCGCCAGCGCCGACGGGTTCGCGTACAGCGCCGCGCTTAAAGACGAAGACGACGAAAGGGAACCGGACGAAAGCAGCGCGCGCAGTTGCGCCGAAACGCTTTGGGGGCTTTCGTTTTCCGAAGTCTTCGCCGCATCCCCGGCTTCGTCGAGGGCTTTTGAAAAGGTTTTTTTCTCAAGGGTAAAATTACTGATATAATCATTCCCGTTGGGAACCTTGGCAAGGATATTCGTGACGATTTCATTGTACAGCCCGACCGGAGTTATCATCGTAGTTTTCCTTTAGATAAAATTATTTTAATACGCCGTATTTTAAAGCAAAAAGCAGGATCACGCAAGCAACGGAGGGCGTTATGAACGACAAAGCGCTTCACACACTGGAATACGTAAAAATTATCGAAATGCTCGAAAGCCGCGCGGTTTCGCCCATGGGAAAGGAAATGGCGGCGGCGCTCCGGCCCATGACCGACATTGGCGACATCCGCATGGCGCAGCGGGAAACGTCCGAAGCGGCGGGGTTTATTTTGCGCAAAGGCAGCCTCCCCCTCGGGGGCATACGCGACATTCGCCAGTCGCTGCGGCACGCGGCGGTGGGCGGCACGCTTTCCATAGAGGAACTGATGCACGTCTGCGATTTTCTATATGTCTGCGGCAAGGTGATTACCTACGGAAAAACGCCGCCGGAGGAAACTTCCCGGCTTGCGCCGTACTTTTCCGGCATACACCCGGCGGAGGGCTTGGAGAACGAAATCAACCGCTGCGTCAGCGGCCCGCAGGAGCTGTCGGACAGCGCGAGCCAAAAGCTCGCGGAAATACGGCGGGGCGTCCGTCAGGCAAACGACCGGGTGCGGGAGCATTTGAACAGCGTAATCCATTCCGCGAGCTATAAAACCATGCTGCAAGACCCCATTGTCACCATACGCAACGAACGTTTCTGCGTGCCGGTCAAGGCGGAATACCGCGCAAACTTCCCGGGGATGGTGCACGACCAGTCGTCCACCGGCGCAACGGTTTTTATCGAGCCTATGAGCGTGGTGCAGCTCAACAACAAAATCAAGGAGCTGCATTTTGAGGAAAAAAAAGAAATCGAGCGTATTCTGCAAAAGCTGTCCGGGATGGTCGCGCAGCACGGGGACATCCTTTCCGCCAACAACGAGGTGTTGGTGTTTTTGGATTTCGTGTTCGCGAAGGGCGAGCTTGCCCTCGCCATGAAGGCGAGCGAGCCGGACTTTAACGACAGGGGCTATATTCACATTAAAAAGGGAAGGCACCCGCTGCTGTCCAACGACACCGTCGTTCCCACGGATATTTGGTTGGGCGGGGAATTTTCCATGCTGCTGATTACCGGGCCGAACACCGGCGGCAAGACCGTTTCCCTTAAAACCTTGGGGCTGTTTACCTGCATGGGGCAGGCGGGCTTGCACATCCCCGCCTTCGACCATTCCGAGCTTTCGGTTTTTGAGGACGTTTTCGCCGATATCGGCGACGAGCAGAGCATCGAGCAAAGTTTGAGCACGTTTTCGTCCCACATGAGCAACATCGTGCGAATACTGGAACAGGTCAACGACCGTTCCCTTGTGCTGTTGGACGAGCTTGGCGCGGGTACCGACCCCACGGAGGGCGCGGCGCTTGCGGTGGCGATACTGCAAGAATTGCAAACCTATAAAATACGCGCCGCGGTGACGACCCACTACAGCGAGCTTAAACTGTTCGCCCTCGCCACGGAGGGCGTGGAAAACGCCAGTTGCGAGTTCGACGTGGAAACCCTGCGCCCCACCTACAAGCTGCTCATCGGTATACCGGGGAAATCCAACGCTTTCGCCATCGCGTCGCGGTTGGGGCTGCCCGACGGCGTCATCAGCCGCGCGAAGGACGTGCTAAGCCACGAGGACGTCCGCTTCGAGGACATGATCACCGATTTGGAAATCAGCAAAAAATCCGTTCTGATAGAACAGGAGCGGGCGGAGACTTTCCGCCGGGAAGCCGAGGTTTTGAAAAAGGAATTTGAAAATCAAAAGGACGCGCTGAAGGCGCAAAAGGAAAAAATACTGCGGGAAGCGAAGGACGAGGCGCTGCAGGCGGTGCGCAAGGCGCAGGAGGACGCGGAGGAAGCCATCCGCGAGTTTAAACGGCAAATGCGGGAGAACGCCGGGCAGCGGGAACTGGACGACGCGCGGCGGCAGATGAAAGAGCGGCTTGCGGGCATGGAGGACGGGCTTGCGTCCGCTTCCGGAGCGCCGAAGGTCAAGCGGGCGCTTCCCCGCCCCCTGCGGCGCGGCGACCGGGTGTTCATCCATTCCCTCAACCAGACGGGCATTATTTCCTCGCCGCCGGACGCGAGCGGTTCCGCCGTGATTCAGGCGGGCATAATGAAGATAGAAGTGAATATCTCCGATTTATCGTTAGATGATTCCGAAGAAAAGGAAAAAATGAGGCAATACGCGGCGGCGTCCACCCCCCGGGCGGGCAAGAGCCTGAACATCGCCCGGGAAATCGATTTGCGGGGCTGCACCACGGAGGAAGCGTTGGAACGCGCCGACAAATACCTCGACGACGCGTTCCTTTCCGGGCTTTCCACGGTGACAGTCATTCACGGCAAGGGAACCGGCGCGCTGCGGGGCGCCATACAGAATTTGCTCAAGAAACACCCCCATGTGAAGGAGTACCGCCTTGGGAAGTACGGCGAGGGCGAGGACGGGGTTTCCATTGCGGAAATGAAGAATTAAGTCACGCCATAGGCGGCTTTCGTTGCATTTTCGCCGTCCTTTCTTTATACTGCGAGGCGAAGAAATTTACAGAAAGATAAGGTAAAGCGTATGAATGAGAAAAGACCGGACCCCAAAGCGACCCCTCCCAAGATGCCCGGCGGGCTGATGCCGCTGCTTATCGCCGCGTCCATCGTGCTTTTTATTATTATCATGTTCCAGACAGGGCAGGAGTCGCCGGGCGAAATAATGTACAGCGAGTTTATCTCCCTCGTGAAGGATAACCGCGTCGAGCAGGTAAAAATACAGGCGGACAGGCTCGCCATTACGCTAAAGGCGGAGAATCAGCCCGCGCCCACGCAAGCGCCCGCCTCGTCCAATTCGTTCTTTGAGGGGTTCTTGTTCCAGTCACAGGGGATGTTTACAAGCCAAACGCCGCAAAACCGCTCACTGGAATGCTTCACGGGACGGATGGACGACCCGGAGCTGCGCGCCCTGCTCGACCAGTACGGCGTGAAGTATTCCGTGGAGATACAGGCGTCTAACGTGCTGCTGCAGTTTATTTTATTCCAGGTGCTGATACCGGTTATCTTTATTTACGGGCTGTGGCTGCTGCTCAGGCGTTCCATGAACAACATCATGGGCGGCGGGGGGCGCGGCGGTTTCATGGCGATCGGGCAGAGCAACGCGAAGGTTTATATGGAAAAGAAAACCGGCGTGACTTTCGACGACGTGGCGGGGCAGGAAGAAGCAAAGGAAAGTTTGACGGAGATTGTGGATTTCCTGCATAATCCGGAAAAATACACCGCCATCGGCGCCAAGCAGCCGAAGGGCGCGTTGATGGTCGGCCCCCCCGGCACGGGCAAAACATTGTTGGCGAAGGCGGTCGCGGGCGAGGCGAACGTGGTTTTCTTCTCCCTTTCCGGTTCGGACTTCGTGGAAATGTTCGTGGGCGTGGGCGCGTCCCGCGTGCGCGACTTGTTCAAGCAGGCGAGCCAGCAAGCGCCGTGTATTATTTTCATCGACGAGATTGACGCCATTGGCAAAAGCCGCGACAACGCCCTCGGCACCAACGACGAGCGGGAGCAGACGCTCAATCAGCTGCTTGCGGAGATGGACGGGTTCGATTCCTCAAAGGGCGTGGTCATCCTCGGCGCGACCAACCGGCCGGAAATACTGGACAAAGCCCTGCTGCGCCCGGGGCGCTTCGACCGGCGCATTATCGTGGAGCGCCCCGATTTGAAAGGCAGGGAGGAAATTTTAAAGCTGCACGCCAAAAAAGTAAAAATGCACTCCACCGTTGATTTGAAAAAAATCGCCCTGTCCACCCCGGGCGCGGCGGGCGCCGACCTTGCCAATATGATAAACGAGTCCGCCCTTCGCGCCGTGCGCATGAACCGCACGGAAGTCCGCCAGGACGATTTGATGGAAGCCGTGGAAGTGGTTATCGCGGGTAAGGAGAAGAAAGACCGTATCATGTCGGAAAAGGAAAAGCGCATCGTCGCTTTCCACGAGGTGGGTCACGCCCTTGCCCACGCCCTGCAAAAGGACGCGCAGCCCGTGCAGAAGATAACCATTGTACCCCGCACCATGGGGGCGTTGGGGTATGTGATGAACATGCCCGAAGAAGAAAAATACATGAATTCCAAAGACGAGCTGCTTGCGCAAATTACCGCCATGATGGCGGGCCGCGCCGCCGAGCAGGTGGAGTTTGGCACCGAAACCACCGGCGCGTCCAACGACATTGAACGCGCCACAAAACTTGCCCGGGCGATGGTGACGCAGTACGGCATGTCGGACAGGTTCGGGATGATGAACCTTGAGAGCGTGGAGAGCAAATACCTGGACGGGCGGCCCGTGCTTACCTGCTCGGACGCGACCGGCTCGGCGCTTGACGAGGAAGTGGGCAATATCCTCCGCGCCTGTTACAAAAAAGCGGAGCAGCTTCTCATAAACAGCAAAGACAAGCTGAAAGAAATCGCGGAGTATTTGTTTAACAAGGAAACCATCACCGGCGAGGAATTTATGGAGATTTTGAAAGCGGAAAAAACAACGGAAGAAACACCGGAGGCTATATGAAACTGGGCATCGTAGGTTTACCCAACGTAGGAAAGAGCACGTTATTTAACGCGGTGATGCAAGCCGGGGCGGAAGCCGCCAACTACCCTTTCAGCACCGTCAACCCCAATGTGGGCGTCGTACCCGTGCCGGACGAGCGGCTGCAAAAACTCAATGAAATTTATCACGCCAAGTCGGTGGTCCCCGCCGTAATCGAAATGGTGGACATCGCGGGACTGGTGAAGGGTTCGGGACGGGGCGAGGGGCTCGGGAACCAGTTCCTTTCCCACATACGGGAAGTGGACGCGATTGTGCATGTGGTGCGCTGCTTCGAGGACGACAACGTGACCCACGCCTACCCCACCCTTGACCCTCAGCGCGACGTGGAAACCATTAACTTAGAACTCGCCTTCGCCGACCTGGAAGTGATTGAGCGGCGGCTTTCCAAAGTCATAAAATCCGCGAAGTCCGACAAGGCGGCGGGGCAAGAGGCGGAAATCCTGACCAAAATAAAGGACGTTTTGGAAAACGGCGGCGCGGCGCGCGACATTCTTTGGGACAGCCCGGAAGACAAAAAGCTGACGGAGGATATGAACCTGCTGACAAGCAAGCCGGTGCTGTACGCGGCAAATGTTTCCGAGGACGATTTGGGCGGCGGCGCGAAAAGCGAGCACGTAAAGAAACTGGAAGCCCTTGCGGAAAAGGAAGGCACGAAGGTTTTTGTTTCCTGCGCGAAGTTGGAGGCGGAAATCGCGACCCTGGAGCCGGAAGAAAAAGCCCTGTTCCTTGAGGAGATGGGCGTCGCGCAAAACGGGCTCGACCGGCTGATTGCCGACGGGTACGAATTGCTCGGGCTTATCAGCTTCCTGACGGCGGGGCCGAAGGAAGTGCGGGCGTGGACCATACGCCGGGGAAGCAAAGCGCCGCAGGCGGCCGGGAAGATACACAGCGACCTTGAGCGCGGGTTCATCCGCGCGGAGGTCGTCGCCTATGAAGATTTAATTTCCCTCGGTTCCTACAGCACCGCGAAAGAGCGCGGGCTTGTGCGCGTCGAGGGCAAGGAATACGTGGTGAAAGACGGGGACGTGATGCTGATACGGTTTAATGTGTAAGCGCGCGATTGACACCGTAACGCCGCGCGGTTTATAATACGCAACCGGTAGGGCACACGGAGAAGTACTCAAGTGGCTGAAGAGGCGCCCCTGCTAAGGGTGTAGATCGGGCAACCGGTGCGCGGGTTCAAATCCCGCCTTCTCCGTATTTTCTGTATGAACCGTTTTTTTAAGGGAAGTATCGGTTCCCTAAAAAGCAGTTACATGCGTGGCATAGTCAGTTACCGGCTATGCTTTTTTTCATCCAAATACCCGACGAAGCAATATTCCATGAAAGGACCGTGGGATATAGCATCAATCACATCCTGTTCCTGTACTCGCTCGGCGTGACGCCGGTATAACGTTTAAATACCTTCGCAAAGCAATACGCGTTTTCAAAGCTCAGCGTGTTGCTTATCTGTCCGATGCGCTTGTCTTCCTGTTTAAGAAGCTCACAGGCTTTTTCTATTTTACAGCGGTTGACGAAGTCCATAAAATTTTCACCGTTGTATTTTTTAAAAATAGCGGATAAATACCCCGCGGAAAGATAGGCTTTATTGGCGGTTTCGTGGAGTGTGATGCGCTTTTCGATATTTTCATAAACATACTGTTTTATTTGACCGATGGTCTCCGCGTGGCCGGAGGTTTCGCTCTGCAGCAGCGACTGCAGCTCGTTTCCCATAACCGTAAGGAAGGCGACGACGTCCTCCCGGGTAGAAAGGCGTTTGATATGAGCGTACCCTGCGGAGGAATCAGAAAAAATCCCTTCTTTCACAGCGGCGTCAGGCTGAGAGGATTGCGTCTCGCAAATGACGGAATACAGTTCGGTGCAAAGCCAAAGTGCCTGCGATTTTTCGTGAGGCTCGTCCTGTATGCGGGAAACCGCGCGGCTGATAAGCGATTTGCAGCCGGCGGCGTTTTTGCCGTTTAATTCTTTTTTTAAACTGCCGGAAATCCCGCTGAGCCCCAAAGGTTTTGCCGCCGTGTTCGTGATGCGGCTATGGCGAATAAAATCCTGTCCGGTGAGGTAAAAACAGTGATCCATTTCAAAAAGCTGCTTCCGGCATTTAACGACGCTGTCTTTTCCCGAAAATATATCCGAGACGAGCAGGCACGGCTTTATTCCGGTTATGGAAGACGACGCCGCGGTCAGTTTTTTATAAAAGTCCTCTGCCAACCGTTCATAATGCGCCGGATTCAAATTCCACGCCAACATCAAAAGCTGTTCGTTTTCCAAATCGGTTTCAGCCATTACCGCGGAAGTAAAACAGTTTTTAATCAGCGCGTCCGCGACTTCGCGCTCCCATCGAAGCAAATCCTCCAATTCCACAGGGACTTTTTCCCACTCAACATAATGGTCCGGGTACATAAACCGCACGGCAATCAGCGCATAGGCGGACAGCGCATTCGCGTCCTGAAGCGCCTGTACGGTTTCCGCAGGGATCTCCGGCGAGGATATTAAAAGTTTCAAGCTGTTTGCCAACAGCTGCGACTCGCTTATTTCTCTAAGTCTATGCTCCAGTATAAAGCCCCTATCTGTTTTTCTTTTATCCGACTCTGCTTTTGCCTTTTCCAAACCGTTTAACAGCGCGGGCTCGTCAAGTTGGGTTTTTACCAGATAGTCCGCCGCGCGGTGGCGCAGGCTTTCCCTTACCATGTCAAATTCCTGTAAATTGGTCAGCATGATAAACACGGCGTCGGGGTATAAGCTTTCCGCCTGTTTCAGCAGTTCTATGCCGTTCATCGCCGGCATGTGGATATCCGCGAAAACAATATCGGGGCGCAGCGCTTCCATCATTTGCAGGGCCTGCTCGCCGTTGCGGGCGCTGCCCACAAGCTCGCAGCCTGCCGCCCGCCAGTCCGCAAGCGTTTTGATGCCGGCGAGGATTAAAGGCTCGTCGTCAACCAACAGTATCCGGTACATCGCGAGGCTCCTCTTTTTTTATTCTGACGGTCACGCGGGTAAATTTCCCCTTTTCGCTTTCAAATTGCAAGCCGCAGTTTTCCCCGTAAACCAGTTTAAGGCGCTCGTTTACGTTGGCGGTTCCAATGCCGGACTACCGGCGGGGTGCGGCGTCGCGCGGGCTACCCGGTCCAATTCCCCGGCGGTCATGCCCGCGCCGTTGTCCTCTACAAAAATGAGTAAATATTCGCCGTCTTCTTCCGCGCTGACGGTAATTTTCCCCAACTCGCCCTTGGGCTCTATCCCGTGGAAGATCGCGTTTTCCACCAACGGCTGCAGCGTAAACTTGACGATTAAAAAGCGCCGCAGGCTTTCCGGTATGTTTTCCTCAAATTCCAACAGCTCCATAAAGCGCACCGACTGGGTATCAATATAATCTTTCAATAGGGAAAGTTCTTCGCCTATCGTGATTTTATCCCCCGCGCCCTTTGCCAAATTTTTCAGCAGGTTGGAAAGGCTGCGCACCGTTTTTTCAATGCCCGGGTTTTTTTGAATCACCGCCATCCAACGGACGGTGTCCAACGTGTTGTATAAAAAATGCGGGTTGACCTGGCTCTGCAATAACGCGATTTCGGAATTTTTCTGTTTGATATACATTTCTTCCGTTTCAAGCAGCAGCTTTTTGATGCTGCCCGCCATATCGTTGACCACGCGCCCGACTTCGGCAATTTCCCCGCCGCCCGTTTCTATGGCAGGGTCCCGTGAAAAATCGTTTCCGCCTATAATGCGCAGCCGCCGCGTCAAACGGTTAAGGGGTTTTGTTATAATGCCGCCAAGCAGCACCGCAAGAAGGAGCGCGGCGGTGAGCGAGGTCAAAATCACCACGACGGCGGTGAACAAAATCGTGTTGGCGTCGGAAGATAAATAGGTAATGTCGGTGCGGCTGTAGAGGGAGCTGCCTTCCAGCCTGAGCGGTAAAAAAAGTATCAGGCGCTGAGCGCGGTCAAACAAAAACTGGCAAGCGGACGGTTTACCTATGTGGCCGGCGATATGCGGCGCGGGCTAAAATCCCCTGCCGCGCACAACACTCTCACCGTTGACGGGAAAGATTTTACCGTATACAAAAATTCGTGGGATTATTCGCGCATGGCGCAGCCCGTAAAGGGAGAATATTTTTTTGCCGGCAGCCGCGGGCTGATAAGCGGCGGGCATTTAGGCTATTTAAGCGAGGGCGTTTTTGTTTTCCGCAAGATTGTTCGCGCCGCGGAGGGGCTGTTTGTAATCTTCGACGAGTTGTACGCCGAAGGGCGGCACCGTTATACGCAGTATTTTCATTTTAATAACGAAGGCGAAGTGGTAACGCGAAGCGGACGCGCGGTTTTTTATCACGGCAAAACGGCGCGGGCAAAGTTGGATATTTTGACCCCGGGCGCGGAACTCGCGCTGACGGAAGCGCCGCTTTCCCGTACATACAACGAGTTGGAATACGGAAAGTGCCTGACTTCCGAATGTAATAAAGAAAATTTTGCGGGGCTTGTCACCGTGGTTTCGACCGCGCCGGCGGCTTCCAGTGACGACGCCGTCTCGGAGTTGATACCGGTAAGCCTGACCCGCACAGGAGAAATTCTGCCGGACGAAAAGGCGCAGGCGGTAAAAATAAAAAATGAACGCGGCGCATATACCGTCGTTTGCCTGCACGGCGAAGTCATTTCCGAGGTGGGGCTGATTGAGGCGAACGGAAAGAAAGGCTACGGTAAGGTAATAGTGTTTCCTCCGGATAATCCTGACGGAATTGTGTTGGCGTGGTAAGATAGGATTGCCGAATAATCACTGTGGGAGGCGTCTATGCGGTTGACACTAAAAATCGAAGACCATGCAGGGAATATCCTCGCCCAATCAGACGGAGCGGACAGCGTTTCGCTTGTGTACGGCAGCGCGTACAGGGGCGGCGATAAAATTGTACTGGAAAGCGACCGGCAGGAGGCGTTTTTGACGGTGCGGCTTGAAGACACGATGCCGCCCGCGCTTGTGTATATGGGAGGCTGCCGCCACGAAATGCTCATCCCGTTTGAGGAAAAGCGCGTCTGTTATTCGCCCAAAAGTTTTACGGGGAATATTCATCTGCTCACTGCCCGCCTTGCGCCGGCGCAAGCGGTGCAGGCTTATAAAAACCTGGCGTATAACCCCTATGACTGCCACGAAAATAAAATTTTGTTCCCGTGTTCCCGCGCGAATGTGGAGACCCGAGGGGAATCGGTGTTCGCTTCGCGCAACGCGATTGACGGAATTTGTGAAAACCGCGGGCACGGTCCTTGGCCGTATCAGAGTTGGGGGATTAACCGAAACCCGGAAGCGGAAATGCGTATAGCTTTCGGGAGGCATGTTGTAGTGGACAAAGCGGTGCTTACCACCCGCGCCGATTTCCCCCACGACAGTTATTGGGTGAGCGGCACGTTGGAATTTTCCGACGGAAGCCGCCTCGCGTTTCCCCTGACAAAAACGGAACAACCGCAGACGGTGACGTTTTCGCCCCGCGCGGCTGAATGGGTCATACTCAAGAAACTGATCAAGGCGGACGACGAATCGCCGTTCCCTGCGCTCAGCCAAATCGAAATCTGGGGAGTGGAACGCTGAGTTTTAAGCGTTCCGCGTCGTTTCAGATGAAGACCGGCTTTCGGTCAATGTTATCAACATCGAACGGGCAAAACCTCGCGATTAATCTGTCTGATTAATTCGTTAATCAATAAAGGCTGTATATCGGCAGGAGCCAGAATAATGGGGCAAAGTGAACGTTTCAATATTCCTTCCTATTGCAAAATTTCGGTTAACCGCCATGTGATGTTTCGTTTGCTTCACGGGCGGATTCGGCATCGCAGATAAGGCGAACAAGAAAAGTCCGTAAATATTGACAGGCGCGAAGTCGCCAAGTTCCTGAAAGCCGTCGTGCAGCAGCTTAACGCGCCTTTTTGGAGCGTGGATTACGGTCTTGCCGGTTCTGATGATGATACGGATTTTGGCGAGGACGATTTTGAGGAAGAAGTTTAAGACGGGAACAATGGGCCGGAAATGACGGCGGAGGGCAGAGAACCGGTGTGGGCGATGAAACGACGCAAATATCCTACGACGATATACAGGACGACCCGCAAGATTTGTTTTGGTCGCTTATGGATTGATTTAAGCCGGAGGGCGAGCTTGACGGCGAGGGTTTGGAAAACGACGATGGCGCGGAGGAATGGCCGCGCCGCCAATCTATGGGGAAGCATATATTGATTAGCCGCTATGAAGGGAGAGGTCATATTGGGCGACACCGAAAAATTTGAAGGTTTCAAGCAATCCCTTATCAATGAAAACGAACAGAAATACGGCGCGGAGATTCGGGAAAGATACGGTGACACGGCTTTAGATGAATCCAACAAGCGACTCAAAGGGATGACGCAGGAACAGTACGATGAAAGTGAGCGGCTCCGCCTTGCCTTTGAGGAAGCGTTAAAATTCGCCTTTGAAAACGGCACCCCTGCCGGTGAGCAGGCGCAAAAAGCCTGTGACTTACACCGGCAATGGCTGACGATTTTTTATCCCAAGTACAGCAAGGAGTACCACCGGGGCTTAGGCGAGATGTACGTCGCTGACGAGCGGTTCAGGGCGAATTATGAAAAGCTCGCCCCCGGAAGTACGGAATTTCTGCGCGACGCGATAAACGTGTATTGCGGGGCGTAAGAAAAAACCAACCGAAGGTTCAATACCGAACCTCCGGTTGGTTTTATAAGGGGCTGTTTAAAAAACAGCGGCGAAGAATGGCTTAAATACGGCATTTAAATAACATGACAATATCGAAAATATACCAACGTATACCAACAGAAAAGTACACCGGTACAGTAACCCGGTGTTTTTATATGGCGAAAGTTTAATCTGTAGCGCATGAAAGAGGTAAAAACGGACACGAACAGGACAATAACATAAATTCGGAGGGTATCAGGCAATGGCAAACGCCCAATTTAACGCGGTTTTTAAGGAAGCGAACGAAACCCGAAAGCGTTACCGCGTTCTGATGGGCGGCGCGGGAAGCGGCAAGAGCGTCAACACAGCAATGGATTACATAACAAAATTATCCGACCCTAAATATAAAGGCTGTTCGCTGTTAGTTGTCCGAGCCGCCGAAGCCAGCCACCTTAATAGCACATTCGCGGAACTCAGCAGGGCAATTATACGGCTTGGCCTTGAAAGCGTCTGGACAATAAAAACATCGTCCATGCAAATGGAAAACAGATTTACGGGAAACTATATACTTTTTCGCGGCTGTAATGATTTACGCGCATTGGAGCGTTTGAAGTCCGTAACCGTTCCAAGCGGCAAGCTGTGTTGGATATGGGTGGAGGAAGCGAACGAGATTAAAGCCAACGATTTTGAAATTCTTGACGACCGTTTGCGCGGGAAATTGCCGGACGGTTTTTTCTTTCAGATTACAACGACATTTAACCCCGTGTCCGCGTCCCATTGGTTAAAATCGCGGTTGTGGGATTATGATGATAAAAATACGTTCCGACATAAAAGCACATACCTTGACAACCGATTTATTGACGATGAATACAGGGAGCGAATGGAGCGCCGCAAAACGGTTGACCCGGCAGGGTATCAAATATACGCGTTGGGGAATTGGGGGGAAATAGGTGGCGTTATATTTACCAATATTGAAATATGTGACCTATACGAAAAGCGGTTTGATAGTTTTTCATTAGGCGTTGATTTTGGATTCAATCACGCAAGCGTGTGTTTGCTTGTCGCCCATTACGATGGCGATATTTATATTTTACGGGAAGTTTACGCCAAAGGGAAAACAAACGCAGAATTTATTGATTTGCTAGACAGGGCGAAAATACCCCGGCACGTTTTAATGTTTTGCGACAGCGCCGAGCCGGACAGGATAAAGGAATTGCGGCAGGCCGGGTATAAGGCGTACCCGGTGAAAAAGGAACCAAACAGCGTAATGCGGCAAATAGAATGGCTTCAACAAAGGAAAATTTATATTGACGGGGATTGTACCAATATGAAGCGTGAAATACAGTCGTACCGCTATAAAAAAGACAACCGCACGGGCGAGAACATAGACGAGCCGTTAGAGTATGACGATGACTGCATAGCCGCACTACGGTACAGCATTGAATCTCAAAGAAAATTAGTCGCTTTAAAATCCATGAATAAAAGCGTGCTGGGTATATGGTGATTATATGGTTATAAAGACAGCGAAGCCGTTAGACGATGCTTTCATCGTCAAGGCAATTCGGGATAAACTGCAAGCAAATTTCCGGCTTCAACGGCTACAGGATTATTATGAGGGCAAGCATAATATTCTATTGCGTACTTACGCCGATTCAACGAAGCCGAACAATAAAATAATCGTCAACTACTGCAAAAATATAGCCGACTTCCTGACGGCTTATTTAGTTGGCATACCTGTAGAATATGAAGCGCCGCAGGTTATCCTTGACAGCCTGAACTACAACGATAACGCGGAAACCACTTAGGAAATTGTTTTAAACATGAATATTATGGGGTTTGGCTGCGAGTTGTTTTATACGGACACGGACAGCATACCGCGTTTCACCAGTATAGACCCACGGGAAAGTATTTTTGTAACGGATGATACCCTTGAGGAAAATTTAACGGCGTTTATCCGGGTATACCCGAAGGAAGAAGCCACCGAAGGTTATAATGTGGCTGTTTATACTGACGCAAGTATTAATTACTACAACCTTTCCTTATCCATGGGACAGTTAAGCCCTGCCGGAGAACCACAGCGGCATTATTTTAACGATGTCCCGGCGATTCTGTACCCAAACAATAAAGAGCGCACAGGAATGTTTGAGGGCATTATCCCGCTTCAAGACGCGCTCAATAAACTGGTTAGCGATGAATTGAACGATTTTGAAAGTTTTGTTGATGCTTACCTTGTCTTGGAAGGTATGCAAGGAACGGAGCAGACCGACATAGACAAGATGAAATTCAACCGCGTTTTGCTTCTGGAAGGTGAAAGCAAGGCTTATTGGTTGATTAAGGACGTTAATAACGAGCATATTCGGGAATTGAAGAAAAGCATTACCGGGAAAATCCGTGAACTTGGCTGTATTCCTGATATGGAAGATATGGGAAGTTTCGGCACTTCCGGCGTGGCTTTAAAATTTAAGCTGATACCGACAGAAATACAAGCCAGCAAACAAGAACGGGTATTACAGCGAGGCATACAGCGTAAATTGGAACTGCTTTATAACATATTCCGTATAAACGACCCGGCCATAGGCGATTATACGAATGTTAAAACGGTGTTTCAGCGAAACTTCATAATGCTGGCCGATGATAAGCAAAAGGAAATGGTAATTGATTTACAACTTATAACCGCAGGGCTTATGACCCGCGAACGGTTTTTAATTAAACATGAAGGGCTTACGCCGGAAGACGCGCAAGCCGAACTAAATAAAATTCCCGCATTCGAAGATGAAGGAGGCATTTAAAATGGAGGAAACCAATCAAGCACCCACAACCGCAAATGAACCGGTACAGGAAACCCAATCGCAGACCTCACCGGCACCACCTACAAACGATTTTATGAATGACCCTAACATAGTGGCTTACATAGAATTGAAGATACAGGAGGGCATACAGAAAGCGTTACAAGGGCAAGCACCAAAGGCCAGCACCGTAAACCCATCAGAACAAGAACGCAAGAAATTTGAAAAAATGACGTATAGGGAACGGTTGAAGCTGTTCCAAAGTGACCCACATACTTATAACAAACTAACGAAGGGAGCCGTTTAATATGGCAAACGAAACATTGTTATCACAGCTTATTAACCCGCAGGTTATGGCGGATATGATAAGCGCGGAACTTGGTAAGCAATTAAGGGCAACGCAGTTTTATAAGGTAGATACCACCCTG
Organism: Clostridiales bacterium; assembly: GCA_031271275.1. GTDB lineage: Bacteria > Bacillota > Clostridia > Lachnospirales > WQUN01 > JAISWA01. The sequence continues at coordinate 18,804 of JAISWA010000072.1, forward strand.
ACGGGCCGCGCCGGGAACACTATCACGGTTCCGACATGGCTTTATATCGGAGCGGCGACAGACCTTGCCGAAAACGAACAGGGTGAAGTTACCGAAATGCAGACCAAAGATATGGAATACACCGTTAAAAAGGCTGTAAAAAATATCAGCCTTACGGATGAATCCGTTTTATCCGGTTATGGCGACCCGGTTGGCGAAGCTACGCGCCAGTTACGCATGAGCATACAGGATAAAATGGACGATGACGGCATAGCGGCCTTACAAGGTATAACCACAATCAACGGCCATGTAGCGACCATCGCGGCCGCACCTGCGTATGAGGATGTTATAGACGCGCTGGATATGCTTATAAAGGACAACGAGGAACAGGGCGTAGCTGTGTTTCTTCTGGTGAACCATAATACCGCAAAAACCATTCGGAAATCACCGCAGTTTATTGACCGTAATTCAATGCTAGCCGACACGGTTTTAACTTCCGGCGTTGTGGGAGCCGTGGGCGGGTGCAGCGTGGTTATATCCAACAAGCTGACCGACACGGAAGCGTACATACTAACGCCGCAATGTATGACAGCCTTTATAAAGCGAGATATAAATGTGGAACAGGAAAGGCAAATGCTGTATAAGCGTACCGTTATCGGCGCGGACGCGCATTACGTTGTCGCCATTGAGGATTATGATAAAGTGGTGGCGCTCCGATGGGCAAACCCTTAACGAGCCGGTTGCTTGACGCTGACGGCAACCGGCTGTTTGATTCAAACGGCAACGCATTATTTGTAACCGCATGAGGTGACAGGTATGGGTGTAAGCGAATCGCTTTTATATGAATTAACGCGGCATTGCAATAATTATTTCAATCCGCAGAACGACCCTTCCGACCCCACGCGTAATTACCCGGCCAGCTTCCTTGAACTGGCCGGACGCATTGCCGCCTATAATGACGACATAAATAAAGGCGATATTGTAATACCCACGGGCGTTACCGTTGCTGCAGACCCGTATAAATCATGGCAGAAAGCATTTGCGCGGGAATTAAGCATATATAAAAGGGTGCGTTTCATATGAGCGAAAAAATAAAAATAACGGAACTGCAAAAAAGCGTCCTGGACTGCCTTGTCAGAGGCATGACGACAAAGGAAATCGTGGCGGCCTGCGATTGTTCGGAATCTAGCGTAAAGCAGATACGGGCGAATAAAAAGCTGCGGAAATGGTATGACAGCGCGTGTTATGAAGCTATCCGGGCGCTTGTGCCTAAAGTTATCCGGGAACTGGAACGGATTATTGATTCCGACTCGCCGGATTCGGTGAAAATTGCGGCCACAAAACAGATTCTTGAAATCAGCCGCATAGGTAAAGACGATAAGGACGAAAAAAAAGAACAGGTGGAGCATGTTATTAAGGTGGTTTATATTTAATCATCCTCGCGCATTGCATACGTGTCTATTTCGTGATACAATGGTGTTGAAGGAGATGATTAAACATGCCAAAGACTTTAACGCTTCATACCAGAATTGAGCCGGATATAAAGGAAAAGGCAGACGCAATATTAACCGAGTTAGGCATTTCCACCACGGAAGCCATTAACATGTTTTTGCGTCAAGTTATCCGCTACCGGGGAATACCGCTTGACTTGCGTATACCGAACGCTGAAACAATGGCGGCTATGGATGAAACGGAAGAACTATTGGCAAGCGGCGTTTCAAGGTTTTCAAGCCGTGAAGAAATGTTCGCGGAGTTGGAAAAATAATGTTAAATTATGAATACACCAGTGCTTTTAAAAAGGATTATAAGCGGGTAAGCAAGCAGGGAAAAGATATTGGCTTATTAGTGGCTGTAATGAATGATTTAATTGACGAGAAGCCGTTACCGCCGCGAAATAAAGACCATGCGTTATTAGGCAATTATATAGGGTATCGGGAATGTCATATACAGCCGGATTTTTTATTGGTTTATAAAATAAAAAATGGAATGATAGTTTTTTCACGAACGGGCAGTCATTCAGAGTTGGATTTATAAAACAAAAGGAAGTGAACCATATGGAAGATAAAAAAGTTGATTTAGCATTGCTTATTCATCGTGAGATTCTAAAAGCAGACCCGGGCACCCATCCGGGCGAGGTATACGAAATCCTTGGAGAAATCCGCGAGTATTTACACGAACTGGCTATAAATTAGCAAAACTTAATGATAAAAAGGCGTTTCCACAACGGAGCGTCTTTTTATTATGGGCGGCGGGGCCGTTACCGTTTAGAGGATGTATACCGAACCGTGTAAATGGAAATAATCTCCGAAAAGGAGAGATGCCAAATGACACGGTTGAACGAAAAAAGCATGGAATTAGTAAGGACAATCGCTAGCGAATGCGAGA
>JAISWA010000105.1 GCA_031271275.1 Clostridiales bacterium
AAATCGTCAATATCAATATGGAAATTACCCGCGAAGCGTTCCTCGACCATAAACGCGTAAACATGTTGGGCGATTCGCCGGAAGTTTACGAGAAATTCCGCGACAAAAACGTGCGCGATGTGATTGACGAAACCCTTAAATGCGTGGACAGCTGCTTAGAAGCCGGCGGCATTACCGAAAGCGATATTGACGAGGTTTTCCTGGTGGGGGGCAGCTCGTCTATTTTGCTGGTGGGTGAAAAGATAACGGAGCGCTTCAAAAAAGAGCCTTTTAAATCCCGCATAAGCCCGGCGCTGAGTATTTCGCAAGGCGCGGCGCATTACTGCAACATGATTATGATGCCCACCGTGCGCGGCCCGGTCGTGCATGAAAAGACCGTCCATCCCCTGGGGCTTGAGATTGCGGGGCGGCGTTTCATGCAAATCGTATCCTCCGGGCAGGACATTCCCAAGGAAGGGCTTACCGTGGACGCGGAAGAACTGCTTACCACCAACTTTGACAATGTCACCAGTATGGCTATCGTGGTATACGAAAATACCGTTCCCAAAGACAAGGCGAAGACGCAGTATGTCAACCAGGACGGCATGAAGCGGCTCGCGGGAACGTCCCTGCGCGGGATTCCGCAAGGCCCCCGGGGGCAGGAGAAAGTGAAAGTCATCTTCAACGTGGGGCAGGATAATATCCTGCGCGTGACCGCGCGCAGCATGTCCCTGGACGGCGTGGTGACGGAGCTCGCGGTGGACGATTTGTACAATGAGTAGCGGCAGACTCGCATTTTAACGCTTTATAATAATGTAACATAGGGGTAGGACATGGCGGCAAAGCAAAAGCGGATCAATCGCCTGGCTCGCGAGGACGAACGGCGGCACCTTTGGGAAAGTTGGGAAGGCTTGATCTCCGGCGTGGACGGGTACGCGCTCAAGCAATCCGTGAGGCTGTTCGACGCGTACTGCGACGCCGTTTGCACAATGATTGTGCGGGACGCGGCGAAGCTGTCCAAACTGGACAGCCAAGACGAATATGCCTTCACGGAATGCGTCGAATTGTACGGCGCGTACCGCCGGACGTTGGAAGCCTATGAAAATCGCCGCGAGGCGTTATCGCCGGAGGTCAACCGGCTGATGGAAGGCATAGGCTCCGTGCTGTCGTCGCGGATAAAGCAGTTTGACGACGCGGTGGGCGCGGACGAAAACGCCGATCCCGTTAAAACGGAAAAACAAACCGTCTATGACAAAGCCACCTCCTACGCCGCCCGCCGCATAGACGAGCATTTCGACGAGTATGTTTCCCAACATTTTTCCGAGTGCAAAACCCGGTTCCGGCAAGCTTTCCTCGGGAATTTGACGCCGGATATGCTTTCCGTAATGGAAGCGCTTGACTTCCTGCGGGACTCGTCACTCAGTTTTTGCCAACGGGGGTTTTACGGGTTTTACTTGGACGGTTTGCGCTTTTGCCTTGCTAACCTCGACGATTTGCATCAGCGGGCCGCCGCGCGGTTTTATTTCGATTTGGCGGAAGATGAGTGGAACGTTTCCAACGATATGATGAAGGTTCAGGTTGCCGCCATAGAAGATGCCGCCGGGCGCGCGCCTGACGACAATTCCGACCAATCCACTGTACAGGAAATCCTCTCGCCGCTCAGGGAAGGGTATCAGCGTTTCAGCAAGGCGCTGCTTTTGACAAGGCAGGCGTTGAAAGACGCGGAAAGTATGCCGCGCGAACCGTACCTTTCCTATGAGATATTCGGGCGGGAACTTGCCGCGGCGTGCGACGGGCACAAGTTGGAAGCCGCCGCCGGCGCGCAGTTGTTTTTTACCGGAAGCGGCGAAAAAAAGGCGGCTTTTATTTCCGCGTTGGACAGGGAAACGGACGCGTTGTTTGATCAAATCCGCTCCGGGTTTCTCAAGACGGCTTACCGTTTCCAACGCGCCATTAGCGACGAGGAATTTTTATCGGAAGAAATGATCGATATGTTTGAGCGTTTGCGCCGCGATTTGCCGCCGGAAGGCGAATTGCCCCCGGAAGCCGCCGCGGAAATGGAAATCCTGCGGGGGATAACCGAAACCGTAGAGATTAAAATCGAGAGCTTAAAGGACAGCCGCGCTCTTTTCGCCGGGGACGGGAAAAGGCGTGTGGGCGAGTTTGCCGCAGGCTTAAAGGAAACCGGCTACGACAGCGAGCTTGACGCTTACAACATCGTGCTCGACGAATGGGCAGCCCGTATGCCCAACGCCGAATACGGCGATATGGCGGCTTTTTTTGAGTCGTGCTTAGAACTTGGCGTTTTTATCGAGTTAAAAAATTATTACGAGAAACGGGAAAATGAATATCAGTCCAAAATAGATAAAGCCGTGCTGAATTATAAAAAAGATACGCTGCTGTATGAGATCAACACCTATGAGGAAATATTGAATTACAGCGTTTCGCGGCTGCGGGAATCGGCGTATGAGCCGGTGGCGCGCGCGGTGAAATTATTGGACGAAACGCAGGCTTCTCTCGAAATGCTGCTGAAGAAAAACAATATCCGCCCCATCCGCCCGGAACCCCGCGAAATGTTTAACGGTAAGGAACACGAGGTGCTTATTGCCGAAAAACAGGACGGTTACAACAAGGGCGAAATCATCAAGGTGCTTGCAAGCGGGTATAAATACAAAGACACCGTCGTGCTTAGAGCCAATGTAATAGCGGCAAAATAAGGAGCCCTATGAACTGGAAGCGTTACAAGTCCCTGCCGGCTGAGCAGAAGCGGAACGAAATCTACTATATCCTCGGGTTGGATATCGGCAACGATTCTTCCGGCATCGCCTTTTACAATTTCTCTGTGGGCGCACCGGAAGTGATTGATTTAAGCGGCGGGTACGGCAGGCCGTCCGTACCCACGGTGATGCAGTACATCCCCGAGACGAAGGAATGGGTCTTTGGCGAATACGCGATTTTAAACCGGGGCTCGGGTACCGAAATCACGTTGAGCGCGCTGATGGCGCGGCTCGGCAGCCATGAATATGTGGAGATCGACCGTCGGCCCATGAGCGTGGTTTCCGTCATCGCGCTGTTCATAAAGGAGCTTATCGGGAATGTGCGCAATATCAACCCCAAGGCGGAAATTGCCGGCATTGTGGTAGCGGTGCCCAGTTATTTCAGCGAGCAGGCGCGGGAGGAATATATCCGCGCGTTTAAACTTGCCGGATATGAAAAAGAGTTAATCGCGCTCGTTTCCGACCGGGAATGCGTGTTCGCCCACTATTACGCGACGCATACCCCAAGGGAGGAACACACGCTGTTCATCGACTACGGCAGCCGCGAAGTGCGCGGCGGGCTGTACCATGTGGTGCCGAGCGGGCGGGAGATTGCCATAAAAAGCATGTCGTCGCTGTTTGACGAAAGCATCGCCACGGCAAAAGTGAACGAAAGCATTCGGGAACTTTTTTTAGATTTTTATATAGAGAACACAGGCGAGAACCCTGCCTCGGCGGAAATGATTAACGCGTTCGCGTATCAGCACAAAGATATTTTGTTTCAAAAGAATATCCGCTCCAAGCCGGTGAAATTGTATTTCAATTTCGCGTACCCGCCCTTTCAGCAGACCGTTAAACACGCGCATATCGAAGCGTTGACCGCGCCGTACCTCAACCGCTTCCACCAGTTTGCGCGGGAAGTGATGGAAAAGAATTTATACGGGGTTCAGGAGCTTACCTTCAGCGATATCAGTAACGTAATTTGCGCGGGCGGCGGCTTTGAAATGCTTTGGACGCGGGAAGCGGTCGCCCATTTGTTTAAGCACGCGCAGGTGCAGTTTTACAAAAACACGAAGATTGTGGCGGCGGAAGGGGCTGCGCTATCTGCCGCCATGCTGTTGGGCGCGGCGGAAGGGTATAAGATTGTTTTAGAGGACCGCCACCAATTGAGTTCGGATATCGGACTGGTTTCCGGTAAGGACCATTTCCTTCCGCTGGTGGAGCGCAACGCGTTCTGGTGGCAGAACCACCCGGTCAGGCTCATACTGGTTAAGGATGAAATAAAGGGCGGAATGACGCTGACCATGGCGTCCCGCTCGGTGGACGGGGATATTACGCCCCTTGGGAATGTGCTGTTGGACAACCTGCCCGCCCGGCCAAAGGGCGTGACCCGGCTTGGCGCGCAGGTTTCCTTTTCGTCCAACACCGATTTAACGGCGAGGTTTACCGACCTGGGCTTCGGGGAAATGTTCCCGGGGGTCGATTATGAGCGGGCGGTTAGTTTTAATTTGGCATAGAACCGTAGGTATAGATTCGAAAGGGGAACGCCGTGAACTGGGAAGAATATAAAAAGCAAATTGAGGAAAAAGGCTGCCAGGAGGATTGGTACATCCTCGGTATCGACCTGGGCACCACCAACTCCGTCATCAGCTATTGGGACAATAACAACCGCCGCCCCGAGCCTATCGATATCTCCAACGGTTTCGGCAAGATTCCGCTGCCTTCGGTGGTACAGTTCCGGCAGGAGGACGGCGCGGCGGAATGGGTGGTGGGGGAAGAAGCGTACCGCTCCATGAAGATTTATCCCGAAACCACCATCCGTTCCATCAAACGCAAGATGGGCACGAACGAAACGGTAACCCTTGGCGGCGTCCCCTATCTTCCGGAAGAAATCGCGGCGAAAGTTTTGCAGGAACTGGTCAGCCACGCCCAAAGCCTTAACCCCAAAGCGGAAATCGCCGGGCTTGTGGTTTCCGTACCCTACGACTTCGACGACGCCGCCAAAAAAGCCACCATGCGCGCCTGTGAAATTGCCGGGCTTTCCGACAAACTCATCTGCCTGATAGAGGAGCCGAAGGCGGCGGCGCTCGCTTATAACTTCCGCCACCAGTTGAGCAAGGGCGAGAAAATAATGGTGTTCGACTTTGGCGGCGGTACGTTGGATATTACGCTGTTCCATGTAATCGAGCGGGACGATGCCCGCATAAAATTGCAGGTTATAAGCGAAGGCGGCGAGGCGTACCACGGGGGCGACAATATAGACGCCGCGCTGTTGGATATTTGCTTCGAGCATATCAAAAACAGGACGGGTCAGGAGCAGCAAGACGTGGCGATCGAAAACCAGGTGGAGCTTGTCGTTCGCGCGAGGGAGGCGAAGGAACGGCTTTCCGGGGTAAAGAGCTTCCGCATCCCGTTTACTTTTTGCATACCGCCCTTTGTGGAGCAAATTACCCGGGAGCAATTCCACACGCTGATCAAACCTTTCATCGATAAAACCCGTAAGCTAGTGTTGAAGGCTTTGCGCGAGACTTACACCGGCGGGCTGCTCGCGAACGACATCGACCGCGTGCTGCTTGAGGGCGGCTCGTCGCAGATGCCGTGGGTCAAGGAGATGCTGTTGGACATTTTTAACGACGAAAATAAAATTTACACTTCCGAACGCCCGGCGTTGGATATTTCCCTTGGCGCGACGTATTACGCCGCCATGAAGATGGGGCTGCTTTCCCAACCGGACATGGAGTCGGAAAAACTGACCGTGGAGTTTGAAGTCACCGTGCCCCACGACATCGGTTTGGAAATTGACAACGGCGCGCGCAAAAATTTCTTCACCATGATACGCCGGGGAACGTCTTACGCGTTGGCGAAAAAGAGCCATGTGTTCACGCTTTCCGGTTCGCAGCCGGGCGACATGACGGAGTTTGACCTTAGGATGTTGGAGCGTATTCATCAGGACGACCCGTTCGAGGAATGTAAGCTGATAGGCGAGGTGTCCATCACCGGCCTGCCGGAGCGCCCAAGCGGGAAGACGAAACTTAAAATCACGCTGATGGTCGAGGAGGAAGGCGGCTTGGTCAAGGGCAGCGTGGAGGACATGGGGTTCGGGGACGAATACCCGCCGGAGGGTTTTAAAGAAGACTTTGACCCGGCGAGGTTTAAAAAAGTGATTATCTGATTGGAGGTTAACGTATGGGCTACTTAGGCATCGACCTGGGCACCACCAATTCGGTGGCGATTATTTACAACGACAAAAAAGACAGCCTCGACGTGGTAAAAATCGACGGTACGGACGAAATTCTGCCCTCCGTCGTCAGCTACACGGAAGACAGCGTAGTGGTAGGCGCGGAAGCGAAATCGGGCGCTATTATCTATCCGGAATCCACCGTGATTTCCGTAAAGCGCATGATGGGTTCCGGCGACAAGATAAACATAAACGGCGCGGACAAAACGCCGGAGGACATCAGCGCGGAAATTTTGCGAAAGCTGAAACGCGCCGCCGAGGAACAAGCCGGCGAGAATTACGACGAAGTGGTGATTACGCACCCGGCGTATTTTAACGACCGTCAGATTTACGCGACGAAGCAGGCAGGGCTGACGGCGGGCTTCCGGAACGTGTATCTGCTTTCCGAGCCGCTTTCCGCCGCCATAGAGTACGGCTATCGGCAGTCCTACGCGCAAACGTTACTGGTGTATGACCTTGGCGGCGGTACTTTCGACGCGTGCGTGCTCCGCGTTTCCCAGGACGAAAACGGGCAGGAGGTTTTTCAGGAGCTTTCCGACGTGGGCGACATGAACCTGGGCGGCGACGACTTCGATTCCGAATTGATACGCTGGATGAAAATGAAGTTTATGGAGACCAACGGCATCGATTTAGACACGTTGGATAACGCCGAGCGCAAGCGCGTAATTCAAAAATTGAAACAGGAAGCCGAGCAGACCAAGAAAAAACTGAGCGGGACCAATAAAGTCGCCGTGCGTATTAATCCCCTGATTATCACCGACGGCGTGCCCAAAAACCTTAACGCGGAAATTACCCGCGAGGAATTTGAGGCGATGATCCGCAAGTATGTGGACCGCAGCCGCGATATCATCGAGGAAGCGTTAAAACGCGCCAACAAACAAGCCGACGAAATTTCAAAGGTCATTCTGGTGGGCGGCTCCACCCTGATACCCATGGTCAAGCGCATGGTGGCGGGTTTCATCAAGGAGCCCTACCGCGCCACAGACCCGGCTAAGAGCGTCGCCATGGGCGCTTCCATTTACAATTATTTGATTCACCTGCCAAGCAGCAACGTAAAGGTGGGTCAAATCACCCGGCAGATTTTCGGCACGGAAGCCGTTACCAATATAGCGACCATGGAACGTAAGATGATTCCCATCATCCCCATGGGCAGCCCGATACCCATACGCTTCTCCGACAATAACTTCGCCAGTATGTCCGGCGCTTCCCGGGTGAACGTGGACGTGTACCAGTGGGAGCAGGGGCATGAAGCCGAAAAGAAATATATCGGAACGGTGGGGCTTTCCGGGCTTTCCGGCGC
>JAISWA010000138.1 GCA_031271275.1 Clostridiales bacterium
TATATTTGAACAACGTCATTCGCGATATGAACAGGAGATGGTACAGTTTGTGATAGCATCACGGCGTCCAAATTAGCAATACCAAGCACCCCTCCTCGCCCGTCTCCCCAACCAAAAAGACGGCCGTCCTTTGTAAGCGCTAAAACCCAGAAGTTCTCAGCCGAATAGGACGCTACGTTTTCTAACACAAGCCTCGGTTTTAGGTTGTCTATTACCGTACCGTCGTCAAGTTGGCTGACGGACAGGTAGCCCCACTCCCAAAGCCTCCCGTCGGTTGTTAATGCTAAACTGCGGTCATTAGTGACAATCACGTCCACAACATTGTCCATGATATGCACAGGCGTAAGGCGGTTTTCTTCAAGCGTACCGTCCCCAAGGAAGCTTTGTGAGATTTCAACATCGGATAAAACTTCACCGCCTACCATGTCAACCATACCCGCGAAAGAGCCGTCGCTGTTCATTCGCGGGACAAGTTGCATATCTCCGCTAAATGTCGCCCTTCCCATGGTAGATCCCGTAAAGTTCCAACCCCAACCCCATAACTCCCCGTTGGTTTTTATAGCCATTACCGTGCTTAAACCGCTGCCTCTCGTATTCATAATATTAGGGTCATATTCATACGGAACTTTCGCGACATTATCCATGATAAAAACCGGGCTAAAGCGGTTCGTTGTTGTGCCGTCTCCAAGCTGACCCTGACCGTTCCAACCCCAACCATACAGCTTACCGTCGTTTGTGACTGCCATGGTTGTACTCCCGTCGCCTGTAACGGACGCCACATTGTCCATTATAAACTCAGGGGTTGGGCAGCTTTGGGTTGTGCCGTTTCCAAGCCGCCCTCTTGGGCTGTTGGCGCCTAACGCGTAAAGTTTACTGTCGGCTGTAATTATCATAGCTTGTGTTAAAGCCATGACTTTAATCTGTTCCACATTTTCCATAACAGGCGTTGGCTTTAGGATGTTATTTCCGCCGTTTAAAGGTCTGCCCCAACGCCAAAGGGTTTTATCCTTTGTAATGGCAAACACACTGTTAGGGCTGTCAACGTTTACATAGGCAACGTCCGCCATAATAAAAACAGGGCTGTGGCGGTCTGCTGCAGTACCGTCGCCAACCCGCCCGCGGTCATTCGCGCCCCACCCCCAAAGTTCACCGTCTTTTGTGATTGCCATAGTTGTAGACTTACCGTCTGTTACCGCGTGGGCCACATTGTTCATAACGCGCACGGGGCTGAGACGGTCTTCCGTCGTGCCGTCCCCAAGCCGGCCGTATTCATTTTCTCCCCACATCCAAAGCTCGCCGTTGCTTTTAACCAACAGCCCCGTGGAGATATCTGGCAATTCAGCTTCGGTTACGGAGAGCGCGGTTGGTGTTTCGGTTAAACCGTCAGCCTCCCGCGCCATAACATTTGCAGAAGGCGCGACAACCATCACCATAACCGTCGCCACTATCGCGGCAACGCCTCTTTTCATTCGCTTAATGTATTTATTCAGCTTCATTTTCATTCCTCCGGTTTTAATTTTTTTGTTCAAGCTGCGGCTGACTAAAATTTTTATCACAGAGCCCCGTAAAAGTCATGTGCGTTTTCTTTTACACCCATTATATGGGATTCCCGTATCAAAAAAATATCGGAAAGTTATTCGCAAAATTTTGAAATTTTCGAATAGAAATTTTCCGATTGAAAAAATCCGTAAGAGCATGTATACTGGGCGAGTCTTTCGGCCCGTTGGTCAAGCGGTTAAGACACGGCCCTCTCACGGCTGAAACTGGGGTTCGATTCCCCAACGGGTCAAAAAAAACGGCAGTCGCTTTTATGGCGATTGCCGTTTTTGTTACCGCTCGCACGCTTTCCCTGCCGCTTCCTCCCATAGCCTTGTCAACTCACTCAGCCGCTTTTCTATCCCCTCAATCACCGAAACCTTCGGTTTGCTCTCCGGGTGCTCCGCCACAAAAAGCGTGCAGCAGTCCTCAAAGGGCAGCACGGAAATTTCATAGGTGCCAATCTTCTTCGCAATTTCAATAATCTGCTGCTTATCCATCGCGCATAACGGGCGGAGTACCGGAAATTTCGCCGCGGAATCCACCGCCTCCATGCTTAAAATCGTCTGGCTCGCCACCTGCCCGATGCTGTCGCCGGTGATGAGGCAATGGGCGTTTTCCTTTTCGGCAATAACGGACGCTATTTTTAACATGGAACGCTTCAACAGAATCGTTAATTTGGAATGTTGGACGTTTTCATATAAATAGAGCTGCACATCCGTAAACGGTACGACATACAGCTTAAGCGCGCCGGTATACGCGCAAAGGCGGGCGGTCAAATCTTTTACTTTTTCGGCGGCGCGTTCCGGGGTATAGGGCGGCGAGTGGAAATACACCGCCACAATCTCCACGCCCCGTTTGGCGGTAAGGTAGCCCGCCACCGGGCTGTCGATACCGCCGGAAAGCAGAAGCACCGCCTTCCCCGAGGAACCGTAGGGCAAACCGCCCTCGCCGGGCTCGCTGTGGACATACAGATACACATAGGTGCGGACTTCCACCCACAACACCCTGTCCGGGCGGTGGACGTCCACTTTTAACCCGGGAAGACGTTCTAAAATATACCCGCCCACCGCCGCGGAAACTTCCCGCGAGGGAACAGGGTAATTTTTATCCCCCCGCTTGGTTTCTACTTTAAACGTATGGGGCGCATCCGTCAAAAAGCCCCGGAAGAATTCCGCCGCAATATTTTGAATATCCGCCAATTCCCTTGCGTCGGTCTTTAAGCACAAACAAAAAGCGGTAACGCCGAAAATATTCCGTATTCTCGGAATTACCGCTTTCTCGTCAATGTCTCCCCGCACATCTTCAATTACAAATCGGCCCTGTTCCCGCAGCACATGAATCGCGTCCCCGGCAATATCGTATAAGCGCTTGCGCAGGGTATCCATCAGCCGCTTTTCATACAGGGCGCGGTTGCCTTTCCTAAGGGCGATTTCTCCGTACTTTACGAGGATTATTTTTTTTAAAAGCATTCTTTTTCACCTTTAATTTATTGGGCGCGGCGAACATTGCGCAGTTGCGTTACGGTTTTGATCAACGCGTCCCTTACCGTTTCCGCTTCTTCCATGGTGTTCAAATGGGAAAAGCTGAACCGCACCGATGATTCGGCGCGGTTTTTTTCCAAGCCAAGCGCCGATAACGGCTGATTTTCTTTTTTACGGGAATTACACGCCGAACCCGTTGAAATGTAAATCCCCTGCCCGGAAAGGGCGTGGGTCAGCGTCTCGCCGCGAACCCCCAAAAAGCTCATGCTCAAGATATACGGAGAGGTTGAACCGGGCAATGTATTTACCCATACATCGGGCAGCCCGGTATGCGCAATTACGGACCTTACCGCGCTTACGCGGCTAAAATATTCCTCCCGCCTGGCGGACAGCGCTTCGGCGGCGCGCGTTAACGAAACGATACCCGGAACATTTTCCGTACCCGGACGCAGCCCGTTTTGCTGCCCGCCGCCGTACATCAGCGGAACGAGTTTTACGCCACGGCGTACCATCAACCCGCCGACGCCCGCCGCGCCGTGTATCTTATGGGCGCTGAAAGCATATGAATCAACTTGCGAAAGGTCCGCCGCCTCTTTACAAAACCCCTGCGCCCCGTCCACATGGACGGTAACGCGGGGGTTTATTTTTTTTACGCTTTCGGCTATTTCCGAGACGGGATGAACCCCGCCGGTCTCGTTGTGTACCTGCGAAACGCTTACGAGAAGGGTATCTTCATCAATCAGCCCCTGCCATTCGCTTACCGGAGCGAGCGTAACGCGGAAGCCTTCTTCTTTTAAACGCGCCAATGGCTGTAAGACGGAAGGATGTTCGTAAGGCGTCGCGATTATATGCCCGCCCTTGCGCCTGTGCCGCAGGGCTGTTCCCAGAATGGCAAGATTATTTGACTCGGTGCCGCCGGAGGTAAAAAAAATTTCATCCGGCGCACCGTTAAGTATGCCGGATAAAATTTCACGCGCGTTTTTTATCAACCGTTCCGAGGATAGGCCGCGGGCGTGGGGCGAAGAAGGGTTGCCCCAGTTTTCCGCTTCCGGCGGGAAAAGACAAGGCGTCGTCGCGGCGTTGTCAAAAAAAATCATTGCATGCATTCAATGATGCTGCGTATGACCGTATTCCGCTCATAGGGCTTAATGACAAAGTCAAACACATCGTCGTCTATCGTTTGGATGACCGAGTCCTTTTTACGCCGGTCCACGCAGAGCAACACCCGCACGCCCGGTTTAATAAGGCGGAGGTTGGCGATAATATCTTTCAGCGGCATACGGTCTTTAATATTTGCCTCAAGCATAACCACGTCGGGGTCAATCTCCTCAAGCATGAGTATCGCGCCCTGACCGCTGTTAATCTCCCCCACTACTTCCATTTCAGAAGAAGAATTAATTTGCGCCGCTAAAATCCTGCGCCACACTTCTGAATGGTCCACCACAAAAACTTTAATTTTACCTTCCGCCAAAACTTAGCCCTCCCATAAAAATAGAACCCGCGTCAGCGCGGCCATACCCGCTGTTTCAGTTCTTAAAATTCTCGACCCCAACGTAAAGGTCACCGCGCCTTTACCGCGCAGGGCGGAAATTTCGTAATCGGCGAACCCGCCCTCGGGGCCTACCCAAATACCCGCGTCCGTAGCCGGTTTCCCCTTAAGGGCTTCATATAAACTTACTTTACACTCGTTCTCATATGCAATCAAGTGAAACTTTCCGTCACCGGAACCGACAGCCGAAAGCGCCGCTTCAAACGTGACCGGCTCATACACCCGCGGGATGATTCCCCGCATACTTTGTTCCGCCGCGGACTTAGAAATCTTTTGTAACCGCTGCCATTTGGCGCTTTCGTTAGACGGCCGCGCCACAGTACGCGCCGTAATAACCGGCTGAATTGCGTGTATACCAAGCTCCACGCATTTTTGAACGACCACGTCGAGTTTTTCCGATTTAGGAAGCGCCTGATATAGCGTAACCCGAACGGGCGGTTCCGTTTTGCAGTCGCGGATATCGCGGATGCTTGCGGTTAAAATATTTTCCTTGCGCAAAGGTTTTGTCACCGCGCAATGATAGCTGCGGTTTTGCCCGTCGCAGAGTGTAATTTCATCCCCTGCCGTTACGCGAAGCACCGTAAGCAAATGCCGGGCGGTATCGCCGGAAAGAGTCACTTCTTTACCCGTTATGGCATTCCGGTCAAAAAAATAATGCGGCATTACGCCCGCTCCCCGACGATACAATGCCAACCGTCGCGCTCAAGCGCGTTTTTAATGACGAACCCGCTGCGGACGATGGCTTCCCGCGTTTCTTCGTAACGTTCGTCAATAATGCCGGAGGCGATGAACAATCCTTTCCCCGCAAGCAAGCGTGGAACATATCCGGTTAGCCCGATAATCACGTCCGCGACGATATTGGAAA
>JAISWA010000150.1 GCA_031271275.1 Clostridiales bacterium
GCTTTCATAAGTGTCCGGGTCTTTTTCCGTAAAGAGGATTTGATCGCGCCGCAACAACGCGCGATCCATGTAAATGGGGTTGTGGGTCGTAAAAATTAACTGCGCGCCTTTTTTATTTATATCGGGATTGTTGAATAACGCGATAATGGCTTTGATGATTTCAGGGTGCAGGGCATTGTCCAGTTCGTCTACCATTAAGCAGAGCCCGTTTGATAGTGCGATTTTCAGTAGAAGTGAGAACCGAAGCAGCCGTAACGTGCCGGTTGATTCCATATGTTCTGAAAGAATTTCAGCATCGCGATAATTGGAAACTATTTGTAACTGTTTTTTATCGCGTTTGTCTTTTCCCTCCACATATATCCCAATGCGTTGCGGCCCGCAATCAGCCGCTTTTAAGATTTTATTAAATAGCTCGTCTTCTATGATGAATTCGTCTGCCGTCCCTTCTTCTTTTACTTCAAGCTCAATAATCTTCTGTAAGTTGGTTGATACATCATGCATACTCACGATGCCCGCCGTAAGAAAATCAATAATCTTGTTCGCAATCGCCTTACATATGGTTGATTTAAAGCCCGCAGTCAGAAAAAGCGTTTGCCCGTCTAAGTTTTTTATCATACTTTCCTTCAACGTGAGCAGTAACGCAGGGTGGTCCTTATAGCCAAGAATTTTAAGCGCTTGCCTGTCGTTCCCTATCTCAATATCATTCTGGGTGCGGTGAAACAGCATTACTTGATTATTAACGCATATTTTTTCTAATTTCTCATTTAGGATAAACCGCTTGCCATTTGGATTGAGCGGTTCCACGCTAAAGGCAAGCGAATAGATAAATTGCTCTGTTTCGTCAACAATAAAATCCGTCTCAAAGGAAATGGGGGCCGTGTTGCCGTCATGCAGGAATGGGAATAATTCCATCGCGGGATGAGCGGAAACAGTGCCGCTAAGAATAATATTAGAAAAAACATGCATCGCCAACAGCACATTACTCTTTCCGCTTGCGTTCGCCCCGTACAACACCGCGCACGGCAGCACACGCTTTTTGCCGTTTCTGATTAACACATCATTTAACGTCGTCTGGCGTTTAGCGTTCATATCAAGCGTAGTTCTTTTTCTGAAAGAACGAAAATTCTCAAAACTGAAACGCAACAACATACAGCAGCACCTCCAAGAGAATTATAACCTATCTCCCTTAATATATTCAATGTTTTGAGAAAATTCCTCAATTACGATATATTTTTATGATAAACCTTGCCCCGCCTTCCCGCCGGTTCTCCGCCCTTATCTCGCCGTTCTGCCCCTCGATTACCGCCTTCGCCAACGCAAGCCCGATTCCCGCGCTGTCCTTGCCCGCGTTTTTCCCCCGGTAAAACCGCGTGAATAAACGCGGCAAATCTTCCGGTAAAAAGCCCTCGCCGTTGTCCTCCACCGTTATGGTTACGCAGACCGGGTTTTCCGCGCATTTTATTTCAATAACGCCGCCCTCCGGGGTATGCTCAACCGCGTTTTTCAACAGATTGGTGAACGCTTCGCAGCTCCAACGGAAATCCCCCCTATAGGAAGCCTCGTTTTCGGGGAGTATCAGCTTTTGCGATTTTTGCCCCGCCATCGGAAGAATAGCTTCGGCGGCGGAAGCAATCATTTCCTGTACGTCAACGGGCTTTTTCTCAAACAAAAGCGTACCCGCGTCCAACCGGGAAAGGGTGAGCAGCGCCGAAGCCAACCCGTTAAGCCGCTCCGTCTGGGCAAAAATCCGCGCGATATACGCCCCTTGTTTGGAACCGCTGCTGTTTTCATCAAGCCCGGCGGGCATTTCCCCCGCGTATTCGGCAAGCAGCTCCGCCATCAGCCCGATGGCGGCCAGGGGCGTTTTTAACTGGTGGGCGATGTCCGAAAGGTTTTGCGCCAGGCGCTCTTTTTCCGCTTGCGCGCGGTCGCGACCTTCCCGAAGCAGCAAAACCGTCTTGTAAATTTCGTCCTCCAACGGGGAAAGTTCGTCCTCCCGTATACCGGGGCGCAGCGCGTACTCGCCGGCGTTCATTTGCCGCAAATATTCCGTTAAATTCGCGACGCGCTTCTGCCTTCGCTTTTTGTCCCAAATAAAAAAAGCCCACGCCGAAACCGTCAGCAGCAGCGCGAAGGCGGCGGCGCACAGCAAAATAAAAGCGTAATCGTTAAAGTCCAACAGCCCCACGGTTCCGGTATAGCCGTACCGCGCCAAAACCCTTCCGCTCGCGCGGTTCGCCGCGTACACGCCCGCCGCCGCGAAAAATAAAAAAGAAGCGGCAAAGATTATTTTAGTCTTCATCCCCGTCCGCCGCCTTATAGCCTATCCCCCGCACGGTTTTAAGCGCCGCGCCCGCGCGCCCCAGTTTCTCCCGCAGGCGCTTAACCGTAACGGTCAGGGTGTTGTCGTTCACAAAATTTCCGCTTTCGTCCCACAGCAATTCCAACAGCCTGCCCCGCGTAAGGGTTTTGTTTTTATTTTGAAGCAGTGTCAGCAGCAGCTTGTATTCCCCCGGCGTTAACGGAATTTCCCCGCCGTCAACCGTTACTTTCCTTTCCGGCTGAATCAGCGCGATACCCCCGCAGGTCAGCGTTTCCCGCCGGGGCGCGCCGCTGTCCTCATACCGGCGCAGCACCGCCCGTATACGGGATATCAGCACCGTCAGCTTAAACGGCTTCGTAACATAATCATCCCCGCCCATGTCCAGCCCCTGGGTGATGTCGCGCTCGTCGTCCCTTACCGTGAGGAAGATGACCGGAACCCCCGCGCTGATAAGTTCCCCGCAGAAAATAAAGCCGTTCCCGTCGGGCAGGTTTAAATCCAACAGCGCGAGATGGGGACGCCTGTCCAAAAGCGCCCGCGCGGTCCCCGCGTCACCGGCGGGCAAAACGAAAAAACCCTCGCGGGTAAGGGCGTGTTCCATGCCCATGCGCAGGGTCGGGTCGTCTTCGATGATAAGGATGGTTTTCAATTATATCTTCCGTACTTCTCACGGCCCTCGTTCCGGGGGACCTCAAGCTTCGCGATGCTGCACACAAATTCGTCGTTGTCGTAGGATTTTGACAAAATATCCGTGACCTGCTCGGTCAACTCTTGCGCGGGCAGGCGACCCGTAAGTTCCCGGATGATATACATGGCGTTAAGCTCCTGGGCGCTCAGCAGCATTTCTTCCCGGCGCGTCCCCGACTTGACGATGTCAATCGCCGGGAAAACTCTTTTCTCCGACATTCGTCTGTCGAGCACCAGTTCCATGTTGCCCGTGCCCTTAAATTCCTCAAAAATGACGTCGTCCATCTTGCTTCCGGTGTCCACCAGCGCGGTGGCGAGTATGGTAAGGGAACCGCCTTCCTCCACGTTACGCGCCGCGCCGAAGAATTTTTTCGGCATGTACAGGGCGGCGGGGTCAAGCCCGCCGGAAAGGGTGCGCCCCCCCGCCGGTATGGTTAAATTGTACGCCCGGGAGAGCCGCGTGATGGAATCCATGAGGATAACCAAATCCTTGCCCTGCTCCACAAGTCGCTTCGCCCGCTCCAGTACCATTTCCGCCACGCGCTTGTGGTGCTCGGGTTGCTCGTCAAAGGTGGAGTACACCACGCTGCAATGCTCGCCCCGTATGGAACGCTGCATGTCGGTGACTTCCTCGGGCCTCTCGTCAATAAGCAGCACAATCAAATGCACGTTGGGATGGTTGCGGGTAATCGCGTTGGCGATTTGCTTGAGCAGCACCGTTTTCCCCGCTTTTGGCGGCGAGACGATCATCCCGCGCTGACCGAAGCCGATGGGCGCGAGCAAGTCGATTAAACGGGTGGCAAGTTCCGTGCGGGTGGTTTCAAGATGTATTCGCTTGGTGGGGAAAATGGGGGTGAGGTTTTCAAACGCGGGGCGTTTTGAGGCGGTGTCCGGCGGGTCGCCGTTGACGTGCTTCACATACAGGATGGCGTTGAATTTTTCGCCGTCTTTGGCGACGCGGGTGGTTCCGTTGACCAAGTCGCCCGTCTTGAGGTTGAAACGCCGGATTTGCGAGGGCGAGATATAAATGTCGCCGGTGCCGGGAAGGAAATTGTCCGTCCGCAAAAAACCGTAGCCGTCGGGCAAAACTTCCAGTACGCCTTCCGCCGTGGGGCCCTGCTCCAATACTTTTACCGGGGGCGGGGCGGGCTTGGCGCAAACTTCCGGCGGCGCTGCCGCCGCAACGGGCGGAGAAACCGCGGGGACAGGGGGCGCTTCCGCAACGACGGGTGATGACGCTTTGTCAGGCGGCGGGACCGCAATCGGGGGCAGCTGCTTTCCGCTGCCGTATTTTTCGTTAATAATGGCAATCAGCTCCGATTTACGGTACTTCGCGATGTTTTTTACATCCAAAGACTTTGCGATCTCTTTGAGGTCGCTAAGTGATAATGACGCAAGCTCCATAAATTTCCCTTCCGATTATGGAATATACAAGAATACTACGCTGCCGGAGAACATAACGAGACACACCACGAACGGATAATATTCCGCCCGTGGTGTAATGTTAGAATTTTTCTGCTGTTTTATCATACGCTTAAAAGGATAAGTTTATGATAGGTCGCAACGCCTGTTTGAGGTTGCCGTCAGGGGATAATAAGCACTTGCCCAATTTGCAGATTGGAATTAACCAACCCGTTGGCGTTCATGATTTTCTCGATATTTGCCGGACCCGCGCTGCCGTAAAAGTAATTGGATATCTTCGTAAGGTTGTCTCCGCTTTGCACCGTGTAAGTAGAGGACGGCGCGGAGGTCGGTTCCGGCGGCGCGACGGGGTCGTCCTCGCCCGGGCGGCTGATGGGGCCGGTGGGTTCTTCCGCCTCGAGAGGTTCTTCGTCGCCCGCGGGGGTCGGCTGATTCGCCAACCGCGCTTGAAGGTCCGTTATGGTATTGTTGGCGTCTTGAAGTTCTTCCGACGCCTTTTCCAACGCAATGTCTTTAGCGCTTGAGTCGGTTTGGGCTTTTTCCAGTTCCGCAATCTTAGCGTTCGCTTCCTCCAACTGCCCGTTTTTGGTAACGACCTGAAAACCCAACACGGCGGAAACGATTAAAAACACAAAGGCTACGGCAAAGGCTATCCACCTTGCGGGGCTTACGGGGTCTTCGTCATAGGAGCCGTACTCTTTTTCAGGGTTCGGCGCGGCGGAACGGGCGGAACGGCTGCCCCGGGCTTGCTCTTTGTAACGGGAAGACGGAACGCTCTCGCGGTTTTTATAACGTTGGCGGAAAGTATTGTATTCGTCGTCCATGATATCTTCTTCGTCCTGCGGCAGGTCGAGGGGCGGCGTTTCACGGGGGGGGACTTCCCGTTGGTGGGAAACCGCGCGTACTTTCGGGTTATGCGGCATTTTGCCTTCGGCGGTGCGGGGGGACGCGACATTTACTTTAACGGCGGGCTTTGGCGGGGGCGTCATCCTGACGCGTTCCCGCCGGGGGTAGGGCGCTTCGCCTTCTTCCCGTTCAAAGCCTTCTTCCTGCAAGCGGTCTTCCGCGACGCGCACACGCGGCTTGGAGGGACCGGACCGGTCGGAATGGACGGCGATATGACCGGGCGCGCGTTCCGGCGCGGCTTTTTCAAAACCGGAAACATACGGCCTTGCTTCCTCCGCCGAAATGTCGTCCTCATCGTCAAATAAACTTCGCGCGGCGCTGCGCGCCATTTCTTCGCTGTATCTGTCAGCCGGCTCGGCGGCGTCCGGGGATTTGGATTGCTCTTGGTCGCTCATAAATTCCCTTTCGTCGTCGGGAGTATTGATTTTCAAATGCCTGTCACCTCCGCGGAGCAATCTGTTTCATTGCGATGATTTTAGTATGCTTACCGGAAAGTGTCAAATAAAATACGCGCTGAGTGACAATAATCGCCTCTTTACATCATACTTTTAATTATCTATACTGACGCGCGGGAGGGTAAGCCCATGAAAATTGAAAAAATCAGCGATACGCAAGTTAAATTTATACTTACGCGCGCAGACTTGGCGGACAGAAACATCAAAATGTCCGAGCTTTCATACGGGTCGGAAAAAGCGCAGCAGCTTTTTCAAGAGATGATGCAGCAGGCGATGATGGAGTATGATTTCGAATCCGCCAACATACCGCTGATGGTCGAAGCTGTCCCCATATCCGGCGAAGGGGTAATGATTGTGGTAACGAAGCTTTCCGAAGCGGAAGGCATGGAGAATAAATTAGACCTTGTTCCGTTGGCGAGAGCGGCTATGCGTTTCAAACGCGCCGAGTTTATTGAGCCGCCGGAGGAATCCCCCGAGGAAGACAGCATTTCGGTGTTTTCTTTCGACGCTCTCGACACCCTCGCCGCCGCCGCGGCAAAGCTCCGGCCTAATTTTTCCGGGGTGAGCAAGGCGTATAAAATGGACGGGCGCTACTTCCTGATGTTGCAGAACGAAACGGAAGACAACCGCACCACCGCGGATTTAGAGGCTTTCCTGTATGAGTTCGGGCAGAAGCATGTCTCTAACACCATCAGCAGGCAGTACCTCGCCGAGCGGGGGGACCCGCTTATCGCAAGCGGCGCGGTTGAAAAACTCAGTACATATCACCAATAAAATTTTTTAATAATAATAGGAGTGGCCGCCAATCGTGAAAGCGAACTGGCGGTTTTTTTGCATCCAAAAACTGGTGGCGTACCGGGGGTTCATAAAGAACAGCGCGCCCGGCGCGTTGTTTTTTCCGTCGAGGGCGTCCAACGCCGCGATAAAGCTCAGCGTGGTGGGCTCGTTGTAAATACTGCCGTTGGCGGTGGGCGTAAACTGCACCCCGTACCTTTTGTCAAAGATGACTTCTTCAATCGTATCGGGGTATTCCGCGTCGCGCCGCCGGTTAAGAATCACGCTTGCCACGGCGAGCCTCGATTCGTAGCCTTCGCCGGTGGCTTCCGCTTCCACTATGCGGGAAAGCCAATGCACGTCCTCGCCGCTGTATTTCTCAAAATTCGGCAGGATATTCAGCAGCGACTCCTGCGGCGGAAGTTCCTCCCCGTCAAAAACCACGCAGGAAAACGCCGGGACATACGCGGCTTTGACGTTAAAAACGGAACTGACGTCCTCCATTCGCGCCATCAGGTTATTGCCTTTCAGCACGCCTGTAATTTCGCGGGTTTTGTTTTCATACACCACGACGGCGCGCCGGGCGGGCGCGTCCCAGTTTACCGTGCCGCCCAGTTTTTCGGCAATCGCGCGAAGCGGCACGTACAGCGTTTTGTCTTGGAAGAACGGATGCGGCGCGGAGCGCAGGGTTTGTTTGTCTACCACCGCCCGCAGCATTGCCCCGGACGGGGCGCCCGGTTGCGCTTTCACGGGAACCGGTTGGCTTGCCAACAGCAGGGCAGCCATAAGTAAGGCGCGTAAAATAATTTTTCGCATAAAAAGGACGCAGCTCCTTTGTAAAAAAGTATGGTGCGTCCTTATTGTTTCCATTTATGGCATATATAAACCTGTGCGCGGGTTTTAAGCAGGACTGCTCATCTTCCGTCACCCGTCCGTCGGGACAGGGTCAATCACTTGTTTCATTAACGTCACATACTTATGTGTCAGTTTGGCATACGGGTCATGTCGTCCGTCGTCCAACATCCTTTTGCCGGTCGGTACCGGCTCGGGTAAAAGCAGGGCTTCCGCTCTCCACTGTTCATACAACGCCTCTATTTTTTCAATCTGTTCGCTTGTTAACTTAGCATAGTCTATAGTCAATACAGCCCAACTCCCTCAAATACGCCATAACATATTCTACGCCCCAACCGCCAACGCAACCTTCAAATGCTGCCCGGTATAAGATTTTTCAGTGGCGGCGATTTCCTCGGGGGTGCCTGTAGCGACGACGGTTCCGCCGCCGCTTCCGCCTTCCGGCCCCAGGTCGATGATGTAGTCGGCGGTCTTTATCACGTCGAGGTTGTGCTCGATGACCACCACCGTGTTCCCCCAGTCGGTGAGCTGCTGCAAAATGCCAATCAATTTATGCACGTCCGCCGCGTGCAGGCCGGTGGTGGGCTCGTCCAATACGTACAGGGTCTTTCCCGTGGCGCGGCGGCTGAGTTCCGTGGCAAGCTTGACCCGCTGCGCCTCGCCGCCGGAAAGCGTGGTGGAACTCTGCCCGAGCTTTACATAGGAAAGCCCTACGTCGTTCAGGGTCTGCAGCTTGTCCCGCAGCCGGGGAAGGCTCTCGAAGAAAGCCAACGCGTCCTCAATGGTCATTTCCAAAACGTCCGCGATGGATTTCCCCTTGTACCGGACCTCCAGCGTCTCCCGGTTGTAGCGCTTGCCGTGGCAGACTTCGCAGGGCACGTAAATATCGGGCAGGAAATGCATTTCAATTTTCAAAATCCCGTCCCCCGCGCAGGCTTCGCAGCGTCCGCCCTTTACGTTAAAGCTGAACCGCCCTTTCTGGTAGCCGCGTATCTTCGCCTCCGGCGTCTGGGAGAACACGTCGCGTATCAAATCGAACAGCCCCGTGTACGTGGCAGGGTTGGAGCGCGGCGTGCGCCCGATGGGGCTTTGGTCGATGTTAATCACCTTGTCCAGATTTTCCTCGCCGCTCATGCCGCCGTGCTTGCCCGGGCGCATCTTCGCGCGGTTCAAATCCCTTGCCAACCGCTTATATAAGATTTCGTTTATCAGGGAACTTTTCCCCGAACCGGAAACCCCCGTCACACAGGTGAACAACCCGAGGGGTATGCTTACGTCGATGTTTTGCAGGTTGTTTTCCGCCGCGCCGATGATCCAAAGCGCCGCGCCGCCCGTTTGCCGCCGCGCGGCGGGCACTTCGATTTTTTGCTTCCCGCTCAAATACTGCCCCGTGACGGATTCCTCGCAGGTTAGCAAATCCCGCACCAACCCCGAGAAAACCACTTCCCCGCCGTGGGCGCCCGCTCTCGGCCCGATGTCCACGATGTAATCGGAAGCGAGCATCGTATCGGAATCGTGCTCCACCACAATCAGCGTGTTGCCGATATCCGTCAGGTGGCGCAGGGTTTTAAGCAGCCGCCCGTTGTCCCGTTGGTGCAAGCCGATGCTCGGCTCGTCGAGGATGTACACGACTCCCACCAGTCCCGAGCCGATTTGCGTGGCGAGCCGTATGCGCTGCGCCTCCCCGCCGGAAAGCGAACCCGCCGCCCGGGAAAGGGTCAGGTAATCTAGCCCCACGTCCACCAAAAAGCCCGTGCGGGCGTGTATCTCCCGCAAAATCTGGTCGGCAATGAGCGCCTGGGTTTCGGTGAGCGTTACATTGCGGAAGAAATCCTGCACGCCGCGTATGGTCATGCCCGTCACCTGGGCGATATTTTTGTCCCCCACGGTGACGGCGAGCACTTCCGGTTTCAGCCGCCGCCCGTTGCAAGTGGGGCAGACGATGTTGGTCATGAGCGATTCGTATTCCTGCCGGGCGTAGTCGGAGGAAGTTTCCCGGTAACGGCGCTGCAGGTTCACCAATACCCCCTCGAAGGTGTAGGGGTAAACCTTGACTTCCCCGCCGGAAATATATTCCACGGAAATTTTCTTCATTCCGGTTCCGTTCAGCAGCACGTCCTTGACCGTATCGGGCAGGTCTTTATACGGCGTGTCCATGCTGAAGCCGTACAGCTTCGCTATCGCGTTAAAGATGGAATGGCTCATGCTGTTTTCGGAACGGACGGAGTTCCACCCCGGCGCGACCACCGCGCCCTGCGCCAAGGAAAGGTCGTGGTTGGGGATAATCAGCTCAGGGTCGAAAATCATTTTCATCCCGAGGCCGGAACAGTCCGGGCAGGCGCCGGAGGGGTTGTTGAAGGAAAAAAGGCGCGGCTCGATTTCCTC
>JAISWA010000194.1 GCA_031271275.1 Clostridiales bacterium
TCAAGCCCTTGAGGTTAACCGCCATACCCGATTGACGGATAAATTAAGCCTGCATTACTACGAATTGCAAAAGTTACCGGAGACAATAAAGGCAACCTCTATTAACTGATGAAACGGTCTCATGCTTCCCGCTTCGCGGGAACGGCGCTTTGCGCCGCCGATATCTTTCGGGCACTACTGCGGATTTTTTGCCTATGCAAAAAATCCACTCGTGCGGGCGTTCGCTTCGCTCTCGTCCTCCTCGCGTCCGTTTATACATCATTTTCGCCGCCTATATAACTCAAACACCGGCATTGGCGTGACCTTATGCAAATTCGCCCCGTGCAGCCGGTCGATTTTTTCTTTCAATATTAAATCCTCGCAAACGCCTTCACGGATATACCGGTCCAACACTTCGTAAGAAAAACCGAGGTTATCCTCGTCCGTCTTACCGCTCAGCCCGTCGAGGGGTATTTTTTCGGTAAACTCCGGCGGAAGCCCCAACGCGCGTCCCACCGCTTTTACTTCCGTCACCGTCAAACGGGAAAGGGGGCTGAAATCCCCGGCGGAATCCCCGAACTTCGTGGCATACCCCACCCAGTCCTCGCTCAGGTTGCTCGTATTGGCAACCCGCCCGCCCACAATCCCCGAGACCGCGTACAGCGCCGCCATTCGGATTCGCGCCGGCGTGTTGAACGTTGCGATATCGTTCAGCACGAGCCCGGTCTTTTTTATTTCCGCGTATAAACCCTTAACCGGCTCGCCGATATTTATTTCCGCGTGGGGAATACCCAGTGTTTCGCAAAGCTTGCGCGATACGCCGATATCAAACTGCCCCCCTTGGGGCATGAGCACGCCGAACACGCGCTCCTTCCCTATCGCTTCCGCGCACAGCGCCGCCGCGACGGAACTGTCTTTGCCTCCGCTGATTCCGATAACCGCCCTGGTGCCGGGCGCGGCGTTATTTTTAAAATATTCCGCAATCCACTTTATGATTTCATCTTTGACTTTAACCGCGTCGAACATAGCGCCTCCGTGAAATAAGCGTGTTTTTTTGTTATTATATCCAACGTACAGCGTCATGAAAACACTCGTCAGGAGGGGTTCGTTTGAAAGGAATCATCACCGTACTGGGCAAAGACCGCGTCGGTATTATCGCGAAAGTTTGCACCTACCTTTCGGAGCAGGGGATTAATATTTTGGATATTTCCCAGAGCATTGTGCAGGGGTATTTCAACATGCTGATGATTGCGGACTTTACCGCGTCAGGCGAAAGGTTTATCCAAATATCCGAGGAGCTTGAAAAACTCGGCGGGGAAATCGGCGTAAAAATAAAACTGCAGCATGAAGACATCTTTAATACCATGCATAAAGTTTAAAGGGGATTGGCATGTTATCTAAATACGAGATTTTTGAAACCAATAAAATGATAGAGGAATCCAACCTCGACGTGCGCACCATCACCATGGGTATCAGCCTGATGGATTGCGCGGACGGCAGCCTTGAAAAATTCAACGGGAAAATTTACGAAAAAATCACCCGCAGCGCCGAGCGTTTGGTAAAAACCGGCGACGAAATCGCGCGGCAGTTCGGCGTGCCCATCGTAAACAAGCGCATTTCCGTAACGCCTGTTTCTATCGCCGCCGCCGGGTGCGAAGCCGAAAGCTTCCTTTCCGTGGCGAAAACATTGGACAAAGCCGCCAAAACGGTGGGCGTGAACTTCATCGGCGGGTATTCCGCGCTGGTGCACAAGGGCAGCACCCGGGGCGACGTTACACTGGTGCGCGGCATACCGGAGGCGCTTTCCGAAACGGACAGGGTGTGTTCCTCCGTAAACCTGGCGTCGTCCCGGGCGGGTATCAACATGAACGCCGTTCGCAAGATGGGCGAGATTATAAAAGATATGGCGGAGCGCACCAAAGAGCAGGGTTCCATTGCCTGCGCCAAGTTCGTGGTGTTCTGCAACGCGGTGGAGGATAACCCCTTTATGGCGGGGGCTTTCCACGGGGTAGGGGAGCGGGAGGCGGTCATCAACGTGGGCGTTTCCGGCCCCGGCGTGGTAAAACGCGCTTTGGAGTCCGCCCGGGGCGCGGACTTTGAAACCCTGTGCGAAATCATCAAGCGCACGGCGTTTAAAATCACGCGGGTGGGACAGTTGGTGGCGCAGGAAGCCGCCAGGCGTTTGGGGGTTCCCTTCGGTATCATCGATTTGTCCCTTGCACCCACGCCCGCAATCGGCGACAGTATCGCGGAAATTTTTCAGGAAATGGGCCTGGAACACGCCGGAGCTCCGGGAACCACCGCCGCCCTCGCCATTTTAAACGACAACGTGAAGAAGGGCGGCATCATGGCTTCCAGTTATGTGGGCGGGCTGTCGGGCGCGTTCATTCCCGTCAGCGAGGACCGCGGAATGATTGAGGCGGCGCAAAAAGGCGCGCTCACACTGGAAAAATTAGAGGCGCTGACCTGCGTATGCTCGGTGGGGCTGGACATGGTCGCCATACCCGGCGACACGCCCGCGGAAACCATTTCCGGTATAATCGCCGACGAAATGGCCATCGGAATGGTCAACAACAAAACGACCGCCGTAAGAATCATACCGGCGGCCGGGAAAAATGTGGGAGATACGGTGGAATTCGGCGGGCTGTTGGGAAGCGCGCCGGTCATGCCCGTGAACCGGTTTGCCTGCGGGGATTTTATACGCAGGGGCGGGCGAATACCGCCGCCGGTGCACAGTTTTAAAAATTAACGGCTGTTGATTATTGAAAGTACAGTGTGCGCACAAATTTTGAAAGCCGCTCGGCTTCGTCCTTCGTCATGTCGCGGGGCATTTGAAGGATAACGTCCTGGTCAAAGCGTATGGGATAACTGAAGGATTTTAAATCCGGCGTTTTAACCGGCGCGGGTTCTTTCGCCGCAGGGCTCTCTGCCGCCGCCTTTTGAGGCTTTACGGGGGCTTTGGCTTTTTTCTCTTTGACGGGGTTGCGTTTTGGCTTAACTTCCTTAACTGCTTTATTTTCTTCCTGCGCGGGGGCGGCGATAAACTTGCGTATAATGTCGCTCAACTGGCTGATGTCGGAGAAAGAGATGGGCGACTGCAAAGAACCGCGAATCAAATCGGGAATATATTTGCGAAGCACGGGACCTTTGAGCCATTCCACTTTACGTTGGTGGGCAATTCCGTCGCTTTTCTTTTCGGCGTCATAAACATAGTCGCCGGTCACTTTGGCAAAATAAACATTTTCCTTGTTAGTGACCACGGCATAGTCGTCGATTTGCGCTTCCGTAGCCATACGGACTAAAGTGTTAATGCGCATACTGATTTGCCTTTCGTTAAAATCAGGATATTGCGCCTTCATTGCTTCCTTAATCTCGTCCACGGAAAGGTGGTTTAACGAAGGCAAGTCATTATAGTCTATTGAAATGACGCCTTCCTCTAAAAACTTTCCCATAGCACCTTCGCCGTATTCCGACCTTACGAGCCACGCTTTTGCCATTTTATTACCTCCCTGATATAATAAGTTAATTTATGTAATGATACGGCATGTCCTGCGGATAGTCAATAGTCCGATAAAAAAATATCTTAAATAACTTTAGAGAATTTGCCCGTATTTATTCGTTTGCGGAATAGTCTAAGTGATTTTGTTACAAAACATAAAACGGAAGGATGTACAGCAATGACAAGAACAGCCGTCGTAGGTTACGGGAACATTGGCAGGTACGCGGTGCAATCCGTTCTCGCGGCTCCGGACATGGAGCTTGCGGGCGTGGTTTCAAGCCGGGCGGGCAGTATTTTGCCCGCAGCGCTGCAAAATGTCCCGGTAGTAAAAGACATAAGGGAGCTGCAAAAGGTGGACGCCGCGCTGCTGTGCGTGCCTACGCGGCGCGTAAAAGAGTTCGCGCAGTCTGTCTTGCCGCACGGCATACGCACGGTGGACAGTTTTGATATTCACACGGAAATTGCGGGGCTGCGGGGAGAGTTGAGCAAAACGGCTTTGCGGTATAATACTGTTTCCGTCGTCGCCGCCGGTTGGGACCCGGGCAGCGATTCCGTCATTCGCGCGCTTATGCAGGCGGCAGCCCCCCGGGGCGTTACCTACACCGACTTCGGCCCGGGGATGAGCATGGGCCACACCGTGGCGGCAAAAGCCATAGACGGCGTGGCGGACGCGCTGTCTTTGACCATACCCCTCGGCACGGGTATACACCGCAGAAATGTGTATGTTCAGTTAAAGGAAGGCGCGGATTTTAAAGAAGCGGAAAAGGCGATTAAGTCCGACCCGTACTTCTCCCGCGACGAGACGCATGTATACGAAGTAAAAGAGGTAAGCGCGTTAAAAGACACCGGGCACGGCGTAAAAATCACGCGGAAGGGCACGGCGGGCATAACGGATAATCAGCGGCTTGCCTTTGACATGCGCATAAGCGGCCCGGCGCTTACGGCGCAAATCATGACGGCGTGCGCAAGGGCTGCCATGAAGCGGCAGCCCGGCGCGTATACCATGATTGAACTTCCCTTGATAGATTTGTTGCCGGGGAACAGAGAGGATTTAATCAGGCAGTTGGTATAGCGGGCTACGCGAAGCAGCTCCCGCCGATAAACTCGCGCAGTATGGAGTTGGGCGGTACGTTTTCGCTGCTGACGCCGAGGAAACTGTCCAAAAATTTTATGAGCCGCTTTGCTTCGGTGCGTTCCGGCGTATCTGCGCGCACGCCGAACAACAGCGGCTCTATATATTGTTTCAGCACGCACATTTCATACACCAACGCGGAATTGAAGAAAACGTCCGCTTCTTCCTGAAACGGGAAGATATACTTGTTTTCCCCGCGCTGCACCGACGGCCATACGGAAATCGTCTGACCGGCGGAATACCCCCGGTACTGGTGATCCCTTACGATGCGGCGCACAAGCCGCGTGTCGGTGGTGGGGATGCGGTTGTGGTCGTCGATGTTTAACTGCGTAAGGGCGGAGATAAACACCTTGAATTTTTCCGAACGGGGGACGCTTTCGCTTACGCGCTCGTTAAGCCCGTGAATGCCTTCCATGATAAGCACGTCGCCTTCGCCAAGCGTCATATAACGGCCCTTGTATTCCCGCTTTCCGGTCAGGAAGTTATACACCGGAAGCTCCGCCCGCTCGCCCTTGAGCAGCGCCGCAAGGTCGCGGCTTATTTGCCGGTTGTCCAACGCGTCTATGGTTTCAAAGTCATAGTTGCCGAACTCGTCCTTGGGAATATCCTCGCGGTTTAAATAATAGTTGTCGAGGGAAATAACGTGGGGCTTCATCCCGTTTACGCGAAGCTGCACGCCAAGCCGGGACGCGAACGTCGTCTTGCCGGAGGACGACGGCCCCGCCACCAACACGATGCTTTTGTGCTGTTGCGCAATCTGGTCGGCGATGGAGGCGATTTTCTTTTCGTGCAGCGCCTCGGCGACGCGTATGATTTCGCCGCTGCCGGCGGAACACAGCTTGTCGTTGAGGGAGCCGACGGTTTCCACCTTTAGTATGCGCGCCCATTGGTTGGATTCGTCAAACACTTCGGAAATTTTCCTGTTCGGCGCCATTTCGGCGATAACGTCCAAGTCCGGGCTTGCTCCGGGGCGGACGGACGGGAACTGCAGCATAAACCCCTTGGACTTTTTCGAAAGCTTGAACTGCGTCAAATAACCCGTGTCGGGCACCATTTGCCCGTAAAAATAGTCGTAGAGCCAGTCTAACTTATAAAAGTTCACCGACGAAGTGCGCCGGTAGCGCAGCAGCCGCACCTTATCTTCCGAGCCGGAGGTTTCCGCTTCGCGAACCGCCTGCTCCAAGGGCAGCGAATGTTTTTCGACGGGCAGCTTTTTTCCCGCGACCTCACGCATTACCGCTTCTATTCGCGCGAGCAGCTCGCCGGTGATTTCCCTCTCGTCCATTTCCGGGAATTCGCAGTAATAATTTTTATTGATGGAATGTTCCACGACCACCCGGGTCTTTCTGCCCAACACTTCCTTCGCGGCGTAAATCATCAAAAACGACGCGCTTCGCTGATACGTGCGGAAACCGTTGGGGTCGGTGAGGTCGAGGTATTCCACCGCGCAGTCGTATAAAAGCTTGTAGGTTAAGTCCTGCAGTTCGTTGTTGACCTTCGCCACCAGTACGGGGCGTTGGGAAAGGTGCGGATACATACGGCTGAGTTCCAGAATGGTAGTCCCCTTCGCCGCCGTGACCGCTCCGGCAGCGGCAAGTTGTACCGTGATCATGGTTGGTTCCGGCATGATGTCTTCCTCCTTCAAACACTCATCAGCATAGGTGTATAAATAAAATGGGTGAACAGCAAATACGCCGTAACCACCAAAGACAATACCGCCCATTTTTTCCCGCGAAACTTTATAAAACAGACAAAGGGAAAAATATAAAATGATCCATATAGGTTATATCTTCCAAGGTCTTTATGTATTTATTCATTTACAACCTCCGGAAAGACATAGGAATGGAGTTTTAAGACACGCCCTAAGAGCCTGGAACGAAATAACAGGGTCAGATTCGCGCGCATTATAAATATCATAGCATGTTGCGTATACGTCCTTCAAGGTTTTCGCAAGGACAGCAAAACGGACACCTCGTCATCATGAAGTGTCCGCTGAGATTTTCCTATAATTTTAATACTATGGCGTTATAGCGAATCAACTCACCACAATGCATTAACGCTTCCGATGGTCAAAAATTAAGTTGATTCGCTATACTCCGCTTTTTTCTCCGCGATAACCGTTTCGTTCTCCGCGTCCCAGGAAGCG
>JAISWA010000233.1 GCA_031271275.1 Clostridiales bacterium
GGAGACCATATTCACCTCCATTGCGGATAACTTCCAAAAGACCTTTGACCCGGCGGAAATACACGCCATATCCGTAATGAGCATTGGCGCGAGAACCTCTTTATTCGCCGAGTTTTACCAGCACGGGAATATGAGCATCGACCGGTGCTGCCACTATATGATGTATTTGATGGGCGTGTTTTCGAAACTTGACGAGGCGACGATTATGCGAAATATTCAACGCGCCTTTGATTTTGCGGACAGCCACGAGTTCCCCCGTATTCCGCTGTTTGAGTAGACGCCTTAACCGGCGGGGGAGCTTGGAGGGCAAAAAAAGTACGCCGCAAAGACTACCGTTAAGTAGGTATTGTGCTCATCGTTTCCTTATGCGCGCCGCGCTGTAAAATTATTGCGCGCGTTATATCTCATATTAAATAACACATATAATCATTTACCCCAATATTTATCTGCCTGTTTAACTTCAATTTAATATAATTTTGTATGCGTTGCCGCCTCTCTTTTGATTATGGCGAATCAACTTAATTTTTGACCATCGGAAGCGTTAATGCATTGTGGTGAACGGACGTAGCGTTTTCGGAAAAGAACCCGACGAACAAGGGCGGCGCGTTTTGAAATCCGCGAATGGTTTAATCGCGGATTTCGGCACCGGTTTCGCGAAGCGAAACTTCCGGGAAAACGCAGGGAGTGAACCGTTTACAATAAGGAACCCGACGAACAAGGGCGCGCGCAGCGCGTTTTCGCGAAGCGAAAATTCCGAGCATAGCTGACGATGGTTACATCTAAAGTTGATTCGCTATATAACCCGAAGGATATCGGTTGACGGCAACCTCTGTAAACTCAAAAAGAAACGGGCGCGAGGAGGACGTGAGCGCAGCGAACGCCCGCACGAGTGGATTTTTTGCAGAGGCAAAAAATCCGCAGCGACCGTTTCATCCGTTAATAGAGGTTGCCTGAAACTTTTCCAGTTTTTCATCAGCATACAAAAACGGGCGGCGGAAAAAATATAATTTATCAGCAAACCAACTGTCATTCTGAGCGAAGCGAAGAATCCTACACGCATAAAGCAAAAGATTCTTCGCCTGCGGCTCAGAATGACAGCGGACAACGTATAGTATTACCGTTGTACAGATGTAATTTTTGCTTGCTATTCGGGCAGAGCGTTCGCTCCGCTCGCGGTTTTTCTTTGAAAAACCGCTGGTTCGCTCACTGCCCTCATTTGACGCTTCGCAAAAATCGTGAATTGACAACGGTAATAATAGGGGGAAAAACATGTCAAGCAAGGAATTATACTGGAACCTGTTTACCGAGTCAGGCGACCCGACCGCGTACATGGAATACCGGAGACAAGATTCCCCGCAGAAAAAAAATAAGGGAAACGGCAACCGGCCCGGGGGGACGCCCGGCGGCGGGGCGGCGTGAAAACCGTAAAGGCGCGGGGCGTCGTCCTGCGGGAGTACGAGGCGGGCGAGTCGGACAAGCGGCTGATTCTGCTGTGTAAAGGGCTTGGAAAACTTAACGTATACGCCCGGGGGGCGCGTAAACCCAAGAGCAAGTTTATGGCTGCCGCGCAGCTTTTTACCTACGGGGATTACGTGCTCTCCGACGGCGGGTCGTTCCAGGCGCTGGCGCAGGCGGAAATCATCGAAAACTTTTTTACTATCCGCGAGGATTATGAAAGTTTAAGCTGCGCCCATTACATAGCCGAAATCTGCGAAAAGTCCGTACTGGAAAGCAACCCCGCGGACGATTTGCTGTTGCTGCTGCTCAAGTCGCTTTCGCTGCTTAATAAAAAAAATGACAGGATACCCGCCAAGCAAATCCGCTTGGTTTTTTTGTTCCGGTTTTTCGCGTGGTACGGGATAGCGCCGGAAACGGAAAGCTGTTCCGTCTGCGGCGGGCAGGTTCAGCCCGCCGGGGAAATGCCCGAAGGTGAAAACGCGCGCATCCCCTTCGCGGACGAAGGGATATGCTGCCCGAAATGCGGCGGCAAAAAAACGCGCAAAACTTTTTTGTCCCCGGCGGGGCTTGAGGCGCTGCGCCACATATTAAACGCCGGCTTGCCGGAGTCGTTTCAGTTTAAGGCAAGCGGGCGGGTGACGGCGGAATTGTCCGCCGGGGGGAAATTATTCTGGGAAAGCCATTTCCAGACGAAGTTAAGGTCGGAGGAGTTTTTATAAATGAATAAAGAAGTGAATATTCTCGGCGTGCCCTTTGATTCCATGCCGAAAGCCGAGGCGTTGGAAATTTTGCGCCATTTTTTAACTGAAAATAAAAATCACCTCGTCGTGACCCCCAACCCGGAAGCGGTGATGTTGTGCAAACGGGACGAGGGCTTCAAGCGGGCGGTGCTTGGCGCGGATTTGCGCTTCGCCGACGGCATAGGCATTATTATCGCCTCAAAAATCATCAAAGACCCCATACCGGAACGCGTAAGCGGCTGTGACACGGCGTTCGCGTTTTTGCAGTCCGTCGCGCCCCACGGGAAAACCGTGTACCTGCTTGGCGCCGCGCCCGGCGTGGCGGAAGCGGCTAAAATAAATCTGGAAAAAAGCTGCCCCGGCTTGCGCGTTACGGGGATTCACCACGGATATTTTAACGGGGAAGAAGAAGCGGGCGTCTTGGAAGAAATAAAAACCCTGCGCCCGGACGTGCTGATACTCGGGATGGGAATGCCGCGACAGGAAAAATGGGCGGCGGCGCACAGGGATTTGCCCGCGCGAATCACTTTTTGCGCGGGGGGTTCCATCGACGTGTGGGCGGGCAAAGTCAAGCGCGCCCCGGAGTGGATGCGCCGCGCCGGTCTTGAGTGGCTGTACCGGCTCGCGTCCCAACCGGTTCGCGCGAAACGGATGCTTGATTTGCCGAGGTTCCTGGCGGCAATAATACTGAAGGGATAATACGCGTCACCCGCTCGTTATCCGCCCGTCCTCCACGCGGATGATGCGACCCGCCCGGTCGGCGATATGGATGTCGTGGGTTATCATCACGATGGAGCGGCCTTCGGCGTTAAGCTCCCGCATAAAATCCAACACTTCGCTCCCCGTTTTTTGGTCAAGGGCGCCGGTGGGTTCGTCCGCGAGTATCAGCGAGCACCCGCCGACCAACGCGCGGGCGATTGCCACGCGCTGCGCCTGCCCGCCGGAAAGTTCCGAGGGTTTGTGCTTAAGCCGGTCGCCAAGCCCCACGCGCTCCAACGTCTCTCTCGCCTTTTTCTTCGCCGCGCGGTAGCGGGTCCCCTGCATCAGCAGCGGCAGCGCCACATTGTACAGCGCGCTGTATTTGGGAATCAGGTTGAATTTTTGAAAGACGAAGCCGATTTTCGCGTTGCGCAGCTTCGCCCACTTCCGTTCCTTCGCGCCGGCGACGGACTCGCCGTCCAGGAAATACGCGCCGGAATCGGCGGAGTCCATCAGCCCGATGATGTTCATCAGCGTGGTTTTTCCCGAGCCCGACGGCCCCAGTATCGCCACGAATTCCCCGCGCCTGATTTCCATATCTATGCCGGAAAGGGCGTTGAGTTTGTTCTGTCCTTTCCCGTAGGACTTATAAATCCCTTCCATTTTAATGACGGGAGGCGGAAAGTTGTTATCCATGCCATACTCCTTTTTATATTACGGAATCGGGGCTTCTATTACTTCGATGTCAAATTCCCTCGTTTCCCCGCCGCCTTGGGCAGCGCCGGGCCCGCCGAAGAAAAACATGTCGCCCTCCCCGTTTGCCTGCCCGGGGAAGCCGCCTTCCGCGTTAAACCGCATTCCCGCGCCCGTTGAAGGTTGTTTTACCACCTTCGCCACCGTCTCGTTGTCGGAAGCGTAGGTCACTTGAATCACGTCGCCCGGCTTTAATTTTTCCAAGCTTATTTCCGACTCGGTCGGCCCGTTTTCGCCGCTCTCCGCAGAAGCCTCCATAACCGGAGCCCCCGCCGGGATAATAATATCTCTAACCTCGCCGGTCAGCCCGCGTCCCCCTCCCGGGAAACCCTCGGGCATACCCTCCGGCATTTCAAACGTGAACCCTTCCGGCATTCCCTGGGGCATACCGTCCTCGCCCGCCGGAAATCCGCCTTCGCCGTTCTGTGGCGGCTGAGGTCCGCCGCCGTTTTGTTCAAACTGCTCGCGCAAGGCGCTCCGTTCTTCTTCGGTTAGCTCCATTCCCGGCGCGCCGCCGTTTTGCTCCATACGCTCCCGGATATCCGTCCTCTCCTCTCCCGTCATGGGCGGTATTTCCCGTTCTTCCATTAAGTTGAGCGTAATCATATTCCCCACGGTCTCCACAATTTCGCCGAGGATAATTAGGCGCTCAGTCTCGGATGGCGCTCCGGCTTCTCCGCCGGAACCCGCCTGTACTTCGCCGCCGGGGTTGGCGGCGCTCACCGCGTTTGCGGTCGCGCAGCCGGTCAGCCCGAGGGATAGTGATGATATAACGAACACAAGCGCGGTCAATTTTTTCACAGTCATAATATTGCCTCCTTGTAGTAAGTGCTGTCATTTTGCGGTAAGCACTGTCATTCTGTAGTGATCGCTGCCATTCTGTAGTAAGCGCTGTCATTTTGTAGTAAGCACTGCCATTCTGTAGTGATCGCTGTCATTTTGCAGTAAGCACTGTCATTCTGAGCCGAAGGCGAAGAATCCATCAAACGTAAAAGCGGAAGATTCTTCGCTTCGCTCAGAATGACGAGGGCTTCGCTCAGAATGACAAGGGCTTCGCTCAGAATGACAAGGGCTTCGCTCAGAATGACAAGGGCTTCGCTCAGACTGACAAGGGCTTCGCTCAGAATGACAGCCTTCGCCGTGATACGGTTCTTTTATTCCGCGTTCAGCGCTTCTATGGGTTTAAGCTTCGAAGCCTTGTGGGCGGGGTAATACCCGAAGAAAACCCCGGTCGCCGCCGAAAACAGGAACCCCAACAGCAGCCCGTACAGCGATGCGCTGTATTCCACGTTCAGATAACTTAGGAACACCGGCGCGAAATAACTCAGCGCGATCCCGAACAGCCCGCCGAACACGCTGATAAACACCGCTTCCAGTAAGAATTCCGAGAGTATGACAAACCGCGAGGCGCCGATGCTTTTCAAAATCCCGATTTCCCGGGTGCGTTCCTTCACCGCCACCATTAGCACGTTCATAATGCCAATGCCGCTTACGATCAGCACAATCGCCGCCACCACCATCAGCAAATTGCTCATGGTATCGGAGGTTTCCAACGCGGAGGACAGCGTGCTCCCCGCGTCCACCACGCTGTAGGTGGTGTAGTCCCCCACGGTTTCAAATATATATTCCTGTATTTCCGCAATCGCGTCCTTGACCGAGCCGATGTCGTAGGCGCGCGCCACGAAGGTGGTGGACGCTACGGAGTCGATCATCGCCACGTTGATTCCGCCCCGCGCCCCCGACCCGCCGGAGGTATACTTAATCGCCACGTCGTAAGGGATGTACGCCATGTCGTCCGGCGTGCCGGAACCGCCGCCCCGGGCGCTTGCCGTAACCCCGCCGGAGCCGCCCACCCGTTCCAGTATGCCCGCCACCGTAAAGGACAGCCCCTTGATTAAAACCTTCTCGCCGATATAATCCGCAAAATCCTCGCCGAACAGGTTCAGCGCCACGTTGTACCCCAACACCGTCACTTTGTTGCGCAAAATGCCGTCGTCGTCGGTGAACATTTCGCCGTATCCGGCGTTCAGGTTGGTGATGGCGGCGTAGGATTCGGTGATGCCCTGCACGCTGATGGTTTCGCTGTTGGCGCCGTAAGCCACCGGGCTGGAAGTGGCGGTGCTTACGCCTACGTCCTTCACATGGTTCAGCACTTCCGGCATTTCCATGGCGAGGTCTTTCGTCAGCGATTTGCCCGCCGAGGGACCGTTGGGGCCCATGCTCATGCGGACGCCGCCGCTGCGGGTGATGGTAATCGTCTCCACCGAAAGCCGCTTGTACTGCTCCGTCACCGCGTCGGAGCTCGCCTTTCCAATGCCCACCACCATGATGATGGTGAACGTGCCGATGATAATGCCGAGGGATGTCAGGAACACGCGGAATTTGTTGGACGCCACGGAAAACATCATGCTGCGGAATATTTCAAAGGGTTTCACCTGACCACCGTCTCCCCTTCCTCAAGCCCGCTGATAACCTCCGTCTGCACCCCGTTGGAAAGCCCGGTGACCACCTTGCGCTGCTCGAAGGTGCCGTCCGATAGCGCGACTTTCACGTATTGCAGCTCGTTCTCCATAAACACCGCCTTGTTGGGGATGAGCAGCACGTCCTTGTTTTCCTTTTTTACAAAGGTGATGTAGGCGTTCATGCCGTCTTTGATGATGTTGGAGGTTTCGTCGAGCAGGCAGGTCACCTCGTAGGTGGTTATGCCGTTGGAATCGGTGGTGGGTATGCTGTCCACGTTGGTGACGGTTCCGTAGAACACGCCGTCGCCGATGGCGTCTATGGTCACGTTAATGCGCTGCCCCTTTTCCACGCTGACGATGTCGCCCTCCGTAATGCTCGCCGTAAGGTAAATCTGCGTCACGTCGCAGAGGGTCATAAAACCGTCGCTGTTGCCTGTGCCGAACATCATCACCCCCGGCGGGCCCGCCTGTTCGGTGACGCTTTCGCCCACGCTCTTGGAAATGCTGAGTATCTGCCCGTCTATGGGCGCGTAAAGGCTGACTTGCTTTAAATTGTCCTCCGCTTCCTGCAGCGCGAGCTTCGCTTCCTCCAACTCAAACTCCGCGTTGGAGATGGACGCGTTGGAGTTTTTGTTCATGTCCGCGTTTATCTGCTTAAGCTGAAGGCTGACCAACGCCTCGGCACGCTGATTTTCGTAATCGCTTCGTGCCCGGGTCAGGTTGGTGTGCGCCTTGTCCACATTCGCCTGCGCGTCGGTGACGGCCGTCCGCGCGTTCTCAAGCTGTTCCGCCGCGTCTTCCTCCGCTTGCAGCCTCGCCCGTTCCTTGTCCGTTTTGGCTTTTTCAAGGTTTGCCGTCGCGTCGTCCAACGCCGCCTTGGCGGTTTCGTACTTTTCCCCGTTTTCGCTTTCGTTTTGGGAAACCGCCCGTTCCAAATCCGTCTGCGCCTTTGCAAGCTGTTTTTTCGCGTCCTCCACCGCCTGGTTTTGGCTGAGGGTTTTGGAAGGCGCGCTTTCGTTAAAATCCGCCTTTGCCCGCGCCAGTTCCGCCTTCGCGTCGTCCAACGCTTTCTGCGCGTCCTCGCTGGCGGTTTGGGCGGAGTCCACCTTTGTTTTAGCCGACGCCACCGCCGACTCGCTTGAGCTTGACGCCTTGTCGTATTCGCTTTGGGCGGAGCTTATTTTGCTTTCCGCTTCCTGCAGCGCCATGCGGTTTTCCTCGGTGGGGTTCTCCGCGTAGGCGTTGTAGGCTATGTAGTAATTATTGAACGCGGAATCCAACGTCTGCGTCGCCGAGCTGCTTACGCCCGTTTCCTTGGCGCTGGTGTAATCCTTCATGGCGGCGGCGTGTTCCGATTTTTTGCGCTTTAGGTTGGTCTCGGCTTCTTCGATGGCCTTGTCGTACTGGTAGCTGTCGAAGTCGAACGCTTCGTCCCTCGCTTCCTCTAATGCCGCTTCCTTGCGCAGCAGGTTGGTTTTCGCGTCCGCGATGGCGTTCTGGTAGGAATAATCGTCAAATTCCTCCAGAAGCTCCGCTTCGGCTTCGTCAAATTCCTTTTGCCGGGCGGTGAGGTTTTTTTCCGCTTCCGCGATTTGGTTGTCGTAGGTGTAGGGGTCGAAGGGCGACGCCACATTTAACTCCGCCTCCGCCAGTTCCGCCGTTTTCCGTTCCAGGGAAGTCCGCGCCTCGGAAATCGCCAACGCGTAGGTGTAATCGTCGAAAGCGCCGCCTATGGTTTGCCGTAATTTTTCAAGCTCGTTTTCGTCGCTTAGCACGCTGTACTCATATTGGCTTACGGCGTTGTCGTAAGCGGTTTGCGCTTTGTTCAGGTTGTTTTTCGCGCTGCTGATTTCAAACTGGTAACCGGTATCGTCGAGCTCCGCGAGCAGGTCGCCTGTTTTGACCGAATCCCCCACGGAATACTGAATGCTGCTGACCGTGCCAGACGCCCCGAAGTTGACGCTGGTGACCGGAAGCGCCACCCGCCCGTCCGCCCCAAGCCCCAACACCAGGTCGCCCCTGGTAACGGAGACGGTGTTTATTTTTTCAACGGGGGCTTCGGCGGCGTTCAGCATGGAACAGCCCGTCGCGCCCAGTAATACCGCGAGGGAAACGGCGGCAAGGTTTAAGCGTTTCTTCATCGTAATCCATCACCTTTTAAATAAATTTATGGTCGTGGGTTGTCATACTGGTTAAATAAATTTATGACCGTGGGTTGTCATCCTGAGCGAAGCGAAGGATCTGTCCGTCACGCCAAACCTTTGGATTCTTCGCTTCGCTCAGAATGACATGGGGTGTGCGTCTTTACGCTTCGCTCAGCATGACATGCGGTGTGCGTCTTTAAGTTGAACGGCGATATCGGGATTGTATTACGCGAACCTTAATGAAAGCTTAATGGGGGTAGTTGTAGTATAATCGCCATGTCAGACTTTTAAGGAGGTATCGGGGTGGCGAAGGATTTTGAAAACAGCCGTGCCTTTGAAGCGTTGGGGCATAGCTTTGAAATTACGGACGCGTTAAAAGCGTATAACGAGGTCAGGGCGGGGCAGGAGCGAAGGGCCTTTGAGATTGAGGAGCGTTACGCGACGGCGAACCAAAAAATGATGGAGGAGTTTGTCCGGCTCGCGCAGCCCGAAGCGGACAAATTTATCGCGTCTATCCGCAATAATATCCAGACACTCCAACAAGCGGACGTGGAGGGCATGAACGAACTTATCAACTATGAGGCGGCGGTCTTGCCCGAAATCGGCAGGCACCTGGTTTTCAAATACACCAAAAACGACGCGGTTACCGCGGACGATATCGGGCGTATTCTGTTTGCCGGGCATTCGGAATTGTACCGGGAAGTGTACGACGGCTTTTTCGCCAATATCTATGACGATATGGAAAAATTGGAGAGCCTGCGGGGGAACCTTGCGGCTAAACGCGAACTGCGGGACGCCGCCCGGGACGAGCCACAGTTCTCAAGCGTGGGTTTCGGGTTCCGCGGCACGGTGGCGGCGGCGGTGGGCGCGGCGGCGGCAAACGCGGGTATGGGGCTGATTCGCGGTTTCGGAGACGCGCTCGGTTACGCGTCGGATATTTCTAAAGTGGAAAAGGAAACGCTGAAAGGGCTGGACAGGGCGAAGCGGGACTTGCTGATTATGGGCGGGGAACAATTCAATAAACTCAGGGACGTATGCCGGGAAATGCTGTATAAAGACATGAGCGAGGAACTTTCCGCGTTGGATATCACGCCGTACAAACCCCTGAGCGAAGAACAGCGGCGCGTAATTTCCCTTAAAGACGAAAACTACGGCGAGGCTTACCGGGAAGGGGACATCGGTCCCGGGCGGTACGCCGCGTACCTCTTTGGCGCGATGGCCGACGACCCGTACAACATACGTTATTACTGCGGCCTTTATAACGCCGCCGCCCAAACGGGCGACGAAGATGCAAAGGCAGACATCCTTAGTTTCGCCGGTTTTTTAGGACTGGACAAACCCGTAAAGCGCGTACTGGAAGCGGAAGGCGCGGCGCGGTTAAGCGCGGCGGCGGCCCTGGGCGAGGATACGATAGATGAAATGAGAAAGAAGCTTTCCGCGCTGACCCGCCTGTACGGCAAGGAAGCCCGGGCGGAAGCGGAAAGGGTTGCGCAAAAGATAAAATCGGAGGAGGAACGGCTTAACAAGATAGCGGTTTTACTGTCGGAAACGGCGGAAAAAGTACGCCTTACCCGTAAGAAAATCGCCAAATACCAAGGCCGGATAGGGGCGGGGGAAAATATCACCACGTTTATTAAGCCCGACGGAACGGTGGGGTATGCGGGCGGCAGTAAGGAAGACCGGGAAACCAACGTGAAACATTTGAAGAACGCGGCGGCTATTTCCTCCTGCGGGCATAACACCGCCGTCCTTCACCCGGACGGCACGGCTTCTTTTGGCGGGCTTATAGGGGGTACCCTTTTTGACAGGCCCGACACAAGCGGTTGGCGTGACTTGACGGCGGTATCCGCCGCGGACTACCACTGCGTCGGCCTGCGAAAAAACGGGACGGTGATGGCGCAGGCTTTTTATCATTTAAGGACGAGGGA
Source organism: Clostridiales bacterium (assembly GCA_031271275.1). Lineage (GTDB taxonomy): Bacteria > Bacillota > Clostridia > Lachnospirales > WQUN01 > JAISWA01. The sequence continues at coordinate 10,185 of JAISWA010000233.1, forward strand.
CTATACCTACGACTGCGACGACGACGGGCAGTGCCTTGTGTCGGAATGGAAAAATATCGTCGCGGTTTCCGCGGGCAACCGATGCACCGTCGGGCTGCGCGGCGACGGTACGGCTGTTGCGGCGGGCGCGTTAGGCTTCTATGACAGGGATAAGAAAACCACCGTCAAGGCGAAGTTCAGCGAAAGCGAAACCGTTTCGGCATGGCGCGGCCTTGCGGCGGTCGCCGCCGGAAACAGCCATGTCGTCGGTTTGCGGGAAGACGGTTCGGTTTTATGCGCCGTGCTTAGCGTCGCCGAAACAGGGCACGGCCGCATGGGCGACTGGCACGGAATCGTGGCGGTCGCCGCCGGGTTCAGCCATACGGTGGGCTTAAAATGGGACGGTACCGTCGTGGCGGTGGGGGATAATACGCACGGGCAGTGCAACGTATCGGCTTGGCGGGATATCGTCGCCATAGCCGCAACGGACAACCACACCGTGGGCTTAAAAGCAAACGGAACCCTTGTGGCCGCCGGGGCGAATAAATACGGCCAGTGCGGAGTTTCCTCCGCGCGGGTTCGGATGGCGTAGGAAGGAGTATCTATATGATTGAAGCCAAGCGCGTTTTTGAAATGGGGGGGAACCGTTTTGAGGTTACGCCTGAGTTTGACGCCCACAACGCGGTCAGAAGCGAGCAATTAAGGAAGGAAAGTGAAATAACCGCCCGGTACACGCAAGTCGCCCTGCAGTGCAAAGCGGATTTTGAAGCGCTTGCGCAACAGGCGGCGGCGGAATACGCGGCGCTGATTAATCATAAAATCAATTCCGCTATGGAAGTCGCGTCCGTTGGCTTTGCGGGGCTGCAACGGTATAAAGACGAAGCGCTTCCGAGAATCGGCAAGCGGCTTATTTTTAAATATACCTCCCATGAGCTTATCACCGTGGAAGAAGTGGCGGGCTGTATAACATTTGACCCCGCCGAATACTTTACCGGTTTCTTAAACGAAATACAGGAAATCGAAGACCGGAAAATGAGCTTTATGATTAATCAGGAATACAAGCGCATGACCCGCAGCGACCCTGCGGCGGGCGGTATCGGCTTTGGCGCGAGGGGTATCGCGGGCGCCGCGGCGGGCACGTTGGCGGTAAGCGCCGGGTCTGCCTTACTGCGGGGTATCGGCGGCATGATAGGGCAAGGGTTAAGCAGCGCCTTTAACGCGAGGGAAACCGCCAAAAGCGTCGAAAGCGGCAAGCAGGCGCTGATAAAAGCCTTTGGCGATATAGCCGGACAGGTGGGTGCGCTTTGCGTCGGCGCGATAGAAGCGGAAATGAACGCCGAACTAAAAGCACTGGACATAAAGCCTTATAAAGCGTTCAGCGAAAGTTACGCCCGGGAGACGGAGGCAAAGACGAACAATTATGACAAAGCGTACATAAACGGCGACATTACCCCCGAAAAGTACGCTTCGCATATTTTTACCCTTATACGCGACAACCCCTACCACATGGAAAATTACCGCAAGCTTTATAAGATTGCCCTCGATACCGGGGACGGCGGCGCAAAAACAGCCATAATTGAATTTACCCGGTACTTGGGACTGGAACAGCCAATGGCGGCATTGATTTCGGCGGAAGCGGGCAGCGCGGAAGATTCCGCCGCCTCGCCCGGGGACCCCCCGGCGGCTGAAGCCCCCGCCGCGAAGAAAGTTGCCGACCCCGTGACGGCTTCCGATTACTACGGCAAGTGGAAGGATGAAAACAATTTGGTGGCAGCCGTCTCAGCGAGTGAATTTTCCATGGGCTCGGAGGGCAAAACCTTTAAAATGAAGCTCACCAAAGCGGAAATACGGCCCAATAACGACGCGGCGACGCAGGAAGCGTACCCTACGCGAATCTTGCTTTTCGGGAAAATTGTAGCCAGAGGTTGGTGGAGCGGCGCAAGCCCGATCAACACGGAGGAGGTCTACAGCTATTATTTAAACGCGGATAAAAACCAATTAAGTTATGACCCCAAAACGAGTAAGGGAACGTTTGTTAAACTGCCGTAAAATAAAAACCCCCGGGCGGTGATGGTTTGATTATCAGCAAGGTGAAAGACAACAGCATGAAAATGATTTTTAGGGAGCATGAATTGTTCGTTGAATTTTTGCGCGATTTCATCGGTATGGAGATTTTTAAGGGCGTGTCCGCCTCCGATGTCGTGGATATAAGCGAACGCTTCCTGCCACTGTTTGAGGAAAACAAGGATTCCGACACCGTCAAGCGAATCAACCTCAAAGGCAACGTTCCCTTGTTTGTCATTGCCATAATTGAGCATGAATCGAAAGTGAACTTCCGCTCCAGTTTTAAAATGCTTCAATACATCATGTTGGTATTGAACGAATACGAGAAAGAAGCCGACAAAGAAAAGAAAGGCATTCAATTTACCAAGGATTTCAAATATCCCCCGGTGCTGCCGATTGTTTTTTACGACGGTGAGGGGAAATGGACGGCGGAAACCAATTTTTTAAACAGAACGGATTTGCGCGAAGCGTTTTACAAGTACATACCCAAGTTTGAATATGAGTTGGTCAACCTCAACGACTACAGCCAAGACGACTTGGTGAAATTCGGCGACACCCTTTCATTGATCATGCTGATAGACAAAGTTAAAACGGCGGACGGCATACACGCGTTGGGGAACCTGCCGCCGGATTATGTAGAAAATTTGGCGTTGAACATCCCGCCGCATTTGAATAAACTGATAGCGGACGTGATAACGGTGCTATTGACGAAAATCAACATTCCCCAAAATGAAGTGGAAACCGTATCGGAAAAAATATACCGGAAGGAGTATCAAGAAATGTTTGCACTTTTAGAGGATTACGACGTGCAGGCAACCCGGCGCGAGGCAGAAGAAAAAGGTAAGATAGAAGGCAAATTGGAAGGTAAATTGGAAGGTAAACTGGAAGCTACATTAAATATCATTAATGAAATGCACCTTCCGCTTTCAAGAGCCATGTCTATAACGAAGCTGCAAGAAGATAACCGTAGCCGTCTTATTGAAGAATTAAAGCGGATGAATATTCTTTATACAGAGTAATTCCCGACTATAGCGAATCAACTTAATTTATGACCATCGGAAGCGTCAATGCATGGTGGTGAACGGACGTAGCGTTTTCGGAAAAGAACCCCGACGATGGTTACATCCAAAGTTGATTCGCTTAGCGTAGCTTCGTGAAACCATCAAAGACATATCCGCCTCGTTTAAAACCGCCAATTTTATTTCGGAAATCCAAGTACGGAAAACCCGCTTCTTAGGACTGTGCTGTCAAGGGTAATTCGGATACCATTCTAATGGCAACTCGCTCAACTACGTTTGTCTGATAAATCAATAGAAATTATAAATTATGAACGCAATCTGTGATATGTTTTTTGGAATATTTGGCAGAAGGGTCTCGAAAAATGAAAAATATAATCACAATTCAACATACGCAAGCCGTTCACCACAACAATGGCATGGTCGGTTCATGGACAAATTGGGAACTTACCGAATTAGGCAAAGAACGAGCGGAAAATATAGGAAAGCGATTATCCGACGAATTAGAAGGCAAGTCATGTAAAATTTATTGTTCAGATTTAATCCGAACAAAGCAGACGGCGGAACCTTTAGCGCGTTACTTGGGAGTGCATCCTGAGTACCGCATGGAGCTTCGCGAAGCATATAGCGGCGCAGCCGCAACAGGTAAAACTAAAAAATGGCTGATAGAAAACGGAGCGCCTATTCCTTCCGAGCCGTCTATTGATAACCGTCTTTTCGATGACGCGGAAAGCACAAGGGATGTTTTTAATCGTGTCTCAAAATTCCGGGACGAAATATTGAGAATATCTGACGAAACACTTGTTATAGTTGCGCACGGTTTTATG
>JAISWA010000281.1 GCA_031271275.1 Clostridiales bacterium
TACGTCAATATCCAACTCGCCGTTGGTGTAAATGTACTCATATTCAAGGTTAAGCCTTCCCATCAGCACATAAGCGCCAAACGCCGCGGCGACCGTAATATAAAGCGCGAACTGGAACAGCACCTGTATTGAGCTTGCAATAAAGAATACCGCGATAACCGCGACCACCAACCCGACTTTCTTTGCCATATCCGCCGTGGTGGCTTTGCGTTTAACGATTTGCTCCTTAAAAACGTCGTTCACGATACATCCCTCTTTTCATTTTTTTCATTAATAAAGATTAGCATAAATAAATATACGGCGCAAACGCGCGAAAGGCGATTTCCTGATAAAAAAAGCTGCTCTTGCGCTAAAAAAGCTGTCATTCTGAGCCGAAGGCGAAGAATCTTTCAAGCGTTGGCGTTGAAGGATTCTTCGTTACACTCAGAATGACAGCGGCAGAGGATGACAACCGAATGACAGCGGCAATGCATCAGCCGCAATTTAACGCGCTCGATTGCGCTTATGCGCTTTTAAAGCGGTAATTTAACGCGTTCGATTGCACTTATGCGTTTTTAAAGCGGTAATTTAACGCATCCGCTTGCAATTATGCATTTTTAAGCCGGAAAAACGCCACGCGGGATTTTAACATCTCCGCCTGGGAATTGAGTTCCTCCGCAGCGGAAGCGCATTCCTCCGACGCGGCGGAATTGCTCTGCACCACTTTGGATATTTCATTAATCCCGGTGTTGATTTGCCCGATGGAATCCGCCTGGTCCCGGGATACCTTGGCAATATCGGACAGCATATCGGAAACATGGTGCACGTCCCCGGCGATTACCTCCATGGCTTCCGCCGTTTTGGTCACGGCGGTCATGCCGTTGTCCGCCTTGCCGTTGGAATCCTCCACCTGCGCGGTGGTTTCCGTGACGGAATCCTGGCTCCTGCCCGCAAGCGTCCGCACTTCCGCCGCAACCACGGCGAAGCCTTTGCCGTATTCCCCCGCGCGGGCGGCTTCCACCGCCGCGTTAAGGGCGAGCAAATTAGTCTGGAAGGCGATATCGCTTATGACTTTTATGATGTTCGCTATATTGGAAGCGGAGGTTTTGATGCCCTCCATCGCCGAAACGGCGGATTTCATCTGTTCGCCGCCCGCCTGTACGTTGTCGCGGGACTTTTCCGCTATCGCGTTGGCGCTTTCCGCGTTTTGGGCGTTGGCCCTTGTTTTCTCGTTAATAATTTCGAGGCTCGCGGTCAATTCCTCCACCGCGCTTGCCTGTTCGCTCGCGCCTTCCGCAAGGTCCATGGCGCTCTTGGATATCTGCGACGCGCCCGCCAAAACATGCTCCGACGCGCTCATTATTTCGTGCATGGTTTCGTTAAGGGACGAGACGATGGTATTAATCGCCTCTTTAATGGGTCCGTACCCGCCGATAAACTCGCGCTGTATGCTTTGGGTCAAATCCCCCTTCGACAGGGCAAAAAGCATCTCGCCGACTTCCCCCATATAGGAGGTAATCGTGTCGTTACTATGGTTGAAGGCGCGTTTTACCTTGTCAAAAGTCCCCTCGTACTCGCCTTCTATTTGGACAACCAGGTTCCCGTTGGACATTTCCGTCAGCGACTGCGCTATTTCGTTCATAGGCTCGGCGACCGCCGTCATCAAGTGGTTCATGCTGCGGATAATCTCAGCCCATCCGCCTTCGTATTTGCTTTCATCCGCGTAGGAATCCAGATTGCCCCGCGCCACATTTTCAGCAAGGCTTATTATTTCCGCGTTGATTGCCGTGAGTTTTTCGCTGACCCCGTCGAGGGTTTGATTTAAAATGATTTTTTTGCCGGGCAGTGTTTCCATCTCGGGGCTGAAATTTCCCCTGCCGATATCGCCAAGCGCAATCATACACTTCATAAAATCGCCGAGAATACTGTTTATGGACCCGTTAATCCCTTCCGCCATTTCTTTATAGGCTCCGGCGTATTTTTCCGTATCCAGGCGATACTCGATATCCCCGTTCACGCCTATTTCCTCCGCGAACCGGTGCATGTCGGCGGTAATCATTCTTATAATGTCTATGAGCGCGTATATGTCAGCCGTCAAAGTGCCTATCTCGTCGTCAACGATACCTTTGCTATCCGTGTTCACGTTTATATTTCCCGCCGATACGTCGGAAACAAGCGCCACAAGCCGCTTCACGGGTTTCAGTATGGCGCGCGTAATCAGCACGCTCATCAATACGAATATGACGGCGACGGCGGCGCACAGTATAAGGGTGATTATTTTCGATTCGGCGGTATAGGTTTCCAACTCTTTGCTTTTTTCGTCGCGAAGGGTCAGGAACCGGCGGCTCAGGTTGCTGATGTTGGTAATCGACTGCTCCGCGGCGGGAAGAACGTCATGGTAAAGCATTTCCTCCGCCTCCTCTTGCTTCCCTTCCTTGGCGAGGGCGATGACCGACTGCGCCTGTACGTGCATATAATGGTGCGCCTCGTCTACAATACTCATGAGCGAATCCAGTTCGGCGTCTTTGATGCGGGACGGCATTTCCCCGTTCCGCCACACGCCGTAAGAACAGGTTTCCGGGTCGAGGGACGCGGTAAATTCCTCGCCGTGCAGGACGGAGGAAAGCAGTTGGAAGCGCCATGTGTGATGGGCTTCCACCACGCTTACGACGGAATCGTTGGCGTAGCTGTACAAAGCGAGCGTGTCAAACAGGTTTTTCAAGTGGGTAGCGGTATAGCTGTTAAACGCGCCGAGTATAATCGCCAGTACGAAAATGCTGAACAGACCCCCTACGATTTTGGTTCTTAATTTCAATTTCATAGCCATTGCACCCTTTCTATTAGATAATAGGCTGAAATTTATTCTATCGCCTTATACAAAGGTCAAGCGCCGCTTAAATAGGTTTTTGAAAATAGCGTTTATCCTTTCATTCCCGCAATTTGCGGCGGGGCGCGGTTTACCGTTAACATAAAATTGGGCGCAACCTCCGTGCAGCGCAAATGTTTGCCTTGAAAATAAACAGGCGCGGCATTATGATGGACGCGTTATATTACGGTGGAAAGGGCGCTTCCTATGGAAAAGAACCGTTGGCTTTCGGTGGGGGATTTCGCGAAATTATCCCGCACCACCCGCGACACGCTGTACCATTACGATAACCTCGGCTTGCTTTCGCCCATGTCCCGGGGCGAAAACCGCTACCGCTACTATTCTTCGCGGCAGCTTGCCACCGTCAACGTAATACGCATACTGCAGCAGCTCGGCATGACGCTGACGGAAATAAAAACGTTAATCAAAGGGCGGACGCCGGAACAGATCACCGAAATCCTCGCCAATCAGGTACAGAATATCGACAGGGCCATAAACGGGTGGGTTAACGCGAGGAAGCTTTTGCTGACGCTTAAAGGCACGATACAGTCCGTTTCCGGCGTAGACGAGCATGCCATGGCGATACAGTTCCTTCCGGCGGAGGCGATTATCCGGGGCAACCTGAACGACTACAGCGGCGGCAAGACGGAATATGACAATTTGCACCGTTTTTATAACCACATGCGGGAAGGGCATCCGGATTTGGATTTGAACTATCCTGTTTGGGGGCTGTTTTCGGAAGAACGCGTCAAGCGCGGGGACTGGAACGGGCCGGACCGTTATTATTTTTATAACCCGGAGGGTTGGGACAAAAGGCCCGCCGCGTTTTACGCCGTGGGCTACACACGGGGCAATTACGGGCAGGCCGATGAATTATACAACCGATTGATAAACTACATAGCGGAAAACAATTTTGAAATATGCGGCGACGCTTACGAGGAATACCCCCTTAACGAGGTCAGCGTCTCCGACGACAACTATCTGGTGCGCCTGATGATCACCGTGCGGGAGAAGCCGTTACCGCGCGCACGCACAGCGAAGCGCCGGCTGTAATTATTCGTAATACCCATGTACCGCCTATCGCACACGCAAAAAAATACAGCCCATTTATTTCACAAACAAAAACCCCGCGAATCATTTTCTATCCGCAGGGTTTTATATTTTTATGCCTTTTAAATTTATTTACACTAACTCCAGTACCACCATCTCCGCGGCGTCCCCTCTGCGCGGCCCGATTTTTACGATACGGGTGTAACCGCCGTTGCGGTTCGCGTAACGCGGGGCGACTTTATCGAACATCAGCGCCGCCATATCAATCTCTTTGGACTGGCTGCGCATCTTGCGGTTTTTCTCCGGCGTTTTGGTGACCGGGTACAGCACGCTTAAAATTTTGCGCCGCGCTGCCAACCGGGACGGGCTGTCCTTTTTGATGGTTTTTTCCACTTCGTTGTACACCGTGACCTTGCGCCCGTTTTCCTGAACCTTGACGCGCTTGCCTTCTTTGTCCTTCTGCGGAACTTTTCTGGTAACGGTTTCGGTGGTGAAATTATCCTTTTCCTTCACGGCAAGGGTAATCAACTTCTCCGCGATACGGCGAACTTCCTTCGCGCGCGTCTCGGTGGTCATAATTTTTTCATGGTATAGTAAATGGGTTGTAAGCCCGCGCAGCATAGCCTTACGCTGTGACGACGTCCTCCCCAATTTTCTGTAACCGGGCATTATAATCCGCTCCTTTTTTATTCCTCTGCGGGCGTAAGCGCGAGACCGAGGTCCGCCATCTTGGCTAAAACTTCCTCCAGAGACTTCCGCCCGAGGTTACGCACCTTCATCATATCTTCTTCTGTTTTGTTTGCCAAATCTTCCACCGAGTTAATACCGGCACGCTTCAGGCAGTTATAAGAACGCACCGAAAGGTCAAGCTCCTCGATACTCATCTCAAGCACTTTTTCTTTCATGCCTTCTTCTTTTTCGATCATAATCTCGGCTTTGCGCGCGTTGTCGGAAAGATCCACAAACAAATTCAAATGCTCCGTTAAAATCTTCGCGCCGAGGCTGACCGCGTCGTCCGGCGTGACCGTACCGTTTGTCCAAACCTCAAGCGTCAACTTGTCATAGTCGGTGACATTGCCTACGCGGGTGCTTTCCACCAGAAAATTCACCTTGCGCACCGGCGTGTAAATCGAATCTATGGGAATCAGCCCGATCGGCTGATCGGCGCTTTTATTTTTGTCCGCCCCCACATAACCGTGACCTTTTTTAATGGTCAGCTCAATAAAAAGCCGCGCGTCACTGCCGTCCAACGTTGCGATATGTTGATTGGGGTTCATTATTTCAATATCCGCGTCCGCTTTAATGTCTTTGCCGTAGATGACGCCATCGCCCTTTTTATCTATATAAGCGATTTTAGGCTCGATACTGTCGCTGTGGTTCTTTATCGCAAGGTTTTTAAGGTTCAGGATAATTTCCGTCACGTCTTCTTTGACGCCCGGAATATGGCTGAACTCATGCAGCACTCCGTCTACCTTGATATTGCTTACCGCAACCCCGGGCAGTGACGAAAGTAAAATCCGCCGCAGCGAGTTCCCAAGCGTAGTACCGAAACCGCGCTCAAGCGGCTCCACATAAAAACGCCCGTAATTGCCGTTTTTTATTTCAGCTATCTCAATACGGGGCTTTTCAATTTCCAACACGCAATCAACTCCTCACGCATACCTTTCCGCCGTTTTACGGTTCATGCTTATTTGGAATACAACTCTACAATTAACGTTTCGCGCACCGGAATGTTGATTTGGTCCCGATTGGGAACAGCGTTTACGACGCCCCTGAGCTGTTCGCGCTCGGAAGTTAAATATTCTGGAATAATCCTTGAATCGGTCACTTCAAGCACGTCTTTAAAACGCTGCAAGGTCTTTGACTTGTCGCGAATTTGCACAATATCGCCCGTCCTCAACTGGTAGGACGGAATATTCACTTTCTTTCCGTTGACCGTCACCAAATTATGACGGACGATCTGCCTCGCCTCTGTGCGCGAACGCCCGAACCCCATGCGGAACATGGTGTTGTCCAAACGCATTTCGAGCAAGCGGAGCAAATTCTCGCCGGTGATACCGGGGGTTCTTTCCGCGATTTCAAAATAATGGCGGAACTGCGTTTCCAAAATGCCATAGATACGCTTGGCCTTTTGTTTTTCGCGCAGCTGCTGACCGTATTCGGAAACTTTTTTACGAGACGTGCCGTGCTGACCGGGCGCGGTGGGGCGCTTGTTTATGGGGCACACATTCTTGGCGCACTTCTCGCCTTTCAGGAAAAGTTTTTCTCCCTCCCTGCGGCAAAGCCTGCATACAGGGCCTGTATATCTTGCCATATATAAATCCTCCTCAGACTCTGCGGCGCTTCGGCGGCCTGCAACCGTTATGCGGCACCGGTGTTACGTCTTTAATCATGGTGACTTCAAGCCCTGCTGCCTGCAACGCGCGGATAGCCGCTTCGCGCCCGCTGCCGGGACCTTTTACGAAAACTTCCACCATACGAAGACCGTATTCCTTCGCGGCGTTTGCCGCGGTATCGGCTGCCATCTGCGCGGCGTAGGGCGTAGACTTACGCGAACCGCGGAACCCGAGCTGCCCGGCGGACGCCCAGGAAAGCGCGTTGCCCGCGGCATCGGTTATGGTCACGATGGTATTGTTAAACGACGACTGTATATGCGCCTGACCGCGGTCTACGAATTTCTTGTCGCGCCGCCTGCGGGTCGCTGTTTTCTTAACAACTCTTTTCGGCATTAAAGGAGCCTCCTATTATTTCTTCTTATTCGCAACTGTACGCGCTTTGCCCTTACGGGTGCGGGCGTTAGTTCTGGTACGCTGCCCGTGAACCGGCAGGCTCTTGCGGTGGCGTATACCCCTGTAGCAGCCGATTTCTACCAGACGTTTAATATTAAGCGCGACTTCCCGGCGCAAATCGCCCTCCACCATCTGCGAACGGTCGATCACTTCGCGTATGCGTATCACTTCGTCGTCCGTTAAATCACGGACACGCGTGTCGGGATTTACCTTCGCTTCCGCCAATATACGGTTGGAACTCGGGCGACCGATGCCATAGATATAAGTCAGCCCGATTTCAACGCGTTTTTCCCTGGGTAAGTCTATTCCAGCGATACGTGCCATGTAAACCTCCTATAATTAACCCTGTCTTTGCTTGTGCTTCGGGTTTTCACAAATTACTCTTATTGCGCCCTTGCGTTTAATAATTTTACATTTTTCGCAAATAGGCTTCACTGAAGGTCTAACTTTCATAACAACACTCCTAACGTGAACTGTTTCTCTTATTTATCGCGCCAGATTATCCGACCCTTTGTAAGGTCGTAAGGCGACATTTCTATTAAAACTTTATCCCCCGGAATAATACGGATAAAATTCATCCGCAGCTTCCCGGATATGTGCGCGAGAATCTTATGCCCGTTCTCTAACTGCACCTGGAACATGGCGTTGGGTAATTTTTCGGTTACAATACCCTCCACCTCAATGACATCGTCTTTGGACAATGATGCTTGCCTCCTAGTTTAATAACCGTCCGCTACTATAAGGTATCAGCCATTTACGAATGTCAGCGTCTTGCAGCCCGCGCGAACCGACCGCCAACAAATCCAACACCGTGTTGGTGGGCTGCACATGCTTGGTTTTCTTCTTCTTAGGCTTGCTAAGGGGACGCAGCCGCCCGTCCGTCAAGTACACGTAACCGTTGTCGTCCTGTGAAAAAACCACAAACGGTAACCCTTTATCCCGCCCGCATTTTGAGAAAACTACCTGCCCGATTTTCATGTTATAAAGTTAAGATTTCGGGTTCGCCGTCCGTCACCACGATGGTATTCTCATAATGCGCTGAAAATTTACCGTCTTTGGTAACCACGGTCCACTCGTCATCCAAAATCCTTACGTCCGCTTTACCTTCGTTTACCATAGGCTCTATGGCAAATGTCATGTTGCGTTCTATCTTGGCTCCCCTGCCCTTCATCCGGTGGTTGGGGATTTGGGGGTCCTCGTGAAGCTGCCTTCCGACACCGTGACCGCACCACTCGCGCACTACCGTATACCCGTATGAAGTGACATAGTCCTCAATGGCGCTGCACACTTCGTTTAAGTGACCGCCATGTTTCGCGTACCGTATCGCTTCAAAGAAACTCTGCCGGGTTACCTCTATTAGCTTTACATACTGGGGCTTAACTTCGCCCACAGGATGTGTGCGCGCGGCGTCTCCGTGGAATTTATTGAGTATCACGCCAATGTCGATACTGATAATATCGCCGTTTTTTAAGCGTCTTAAACCGGGTATACCGTGTATTACCGCATCGTTGACCGACATATTGGTCGCGGCAGGGTAGCCCCTGTACCCGAGGAAAGAAGGTATTCCGCCTTTGCCCCGGATAAATTCCTCCGCGATTTTATTCAGTTCTCCCGTAGTGACGCCCGGCTTGATATACTTTTCGAGTTCTTCGTGAGCTTGTGCCACAATACGGCTTGCGGCGCGCATTTTTTCCACCTGGTCATTGTTTTTGATGAAAATCCCCATTAATCAAGGAATCCCTTATAGTGCCTCATCAATAACTGCGACTCAAGCTGTTTGATAAATTCCAAGGCCACGCCAGTTACAATCAACAACGTCGTGCCGCCGAACAAATTGATACCGGTCACGTTCTGCAAAATTACCGGCGCAATCGCGATGATGCTGTACAATATGGCCCCGATAAGGGACATCCTGTCCACCGTGCGCTGCACATATTCGCCCGTAGGTTTGCCTGGCCGTATACCCGGAATAAAGCCGCCGTTCTTTTTCATGTTCTCGGCCATTTCGGTGGTGTTAATCGCGAAAGAGGTATAGAAGAATGTAAACATGAAAATCAGGATGACATATAAGATAGACCCGACCCAGTGCGTGGTATCTAAATAGCTCACAATCGTGCCAAGCCACTCGGCTTGTACAAACCCGTTTATCTGCTGCGGGAACTGCAACAGCGAGATAGCGAAGATGATGGACATAACGCCGGCGATATTGACTTTAATCGGAATATAGGAACTGTTGCTTCCGAACGCGGCGCGACCCGCCATCTTTTTAGAATACTGCACGGGTATCCGCCGCTCGCCCTCCTGCACCATAACCACAAAAGTGATAACCGCAACAAAAATCAGCAAGATTCCGGCTACCATTCCGATACCCGCCCACAGGTTATCGCCGCCGAGCATCAGCCGCAGGGAGTTTACGCCCGCAGGCAGACTGGAAAGGATATTAGCGAAGATGATGAAGGAGGAACCGTTTCCGATACCGCGCTCCGTTAAAATTTCAGCCAACCACATGATAAAAATCGTACCGGACACCATGCCCACGGTGGACATGATATAGGTGAGCCAGTTGTCGTGACGGAAGATGCTGCCCACGGAAGTATTAAGGTACGAATACGTAAGCGCCGCCGCGTTTATCGCCGCCATACCCACCGCAACGTAGCGGGTGATCTGGTTGATTTTCTTCCGACCTTCCTCGCCTTCCTTCTGCAGCCTTTCCAGGGGAGGGATGGCGTAGGTCAGCAGCTGCATAATAATGGACGCCGTAATGTAAGGCCCGATACCCATCGCGAACACGGTGCCGTATCCGCCGCCCGCAATTAAGGCGAAAATGTTATCGGTACTGAGCGTATCCAACGACCCGCCGTACAGAAGCGTTAAATCAACGCCGGGCAGCGGGATATGGGAACCCAACCGGTAAATAAGAAGCAACAGCCCGACAAAAATCAATTTCCTTCGGATATCTTTAACTTTCCACGCGTTGACTAGTATTTTAAACACTAAATCACCTCTGCCTTACCGCCTGCAGCCTCAATTTTCTCCGCGGCGGTTTTGCTAAACTGGTGTACGCGAACAGTAAGCTTCTTTTGTAAATCGCCGTTACCGAGTATTTTAACGCCGTCGCGGGGGTTGGATACCAAACCTTTTGACTTTAACGCTTCCACCGTAACTTCAGCGCCATTTTCAAAAACGTTTAATAAGGAAATATTTATCGCGACGATTTCTTTTGTATTGCGGTTATGGAAACCTCTCTTGGGCAGACGACGGTATAAAGGCATTTGCCCGCCTTCAAAACCGGTCTTTCCGCCGGAGCCCGAGCGCGCTTTCTGCCCCTTATGACCGCGTCCTGCCGTTTTTCCGTTTCCCGAACCGTGACCGCGCCCGCGCCTGTAGCTTTTGGTGGTCGCGCCTTCGGCTGATTTAAGACTGCTTAGCTTCATGGTTATTTCTCCTCCACGGGCTCTACGCGCACCAGATGACGTACCTTATGAATCATGCCGCGCATCGCCGCGTTATCTTGTTGTACGACGAAAGAATTGAGCTTGCCGAGACCCAACGCTTCCACGACTTTCCTATGCTTTGGCGTCGCGCATATGGTTGAGCGCACCAGTGTTATTTTTATCTGTGGCATGGGAAACCCTTCCTTTCGGTTTACGCTTCGTAAATCTCTTCTACGGTCTTTCCTCTGAGCTTGGCGACCTGCGAAGGGGTTTTCATTTGCTTCAGCCCCTCGATAGTCGCGCTCACGACATTGTGCTTATTGTTTGAGCCGATGGATTTTGTGACGATGTTACGCACACCGGCAAGCTCAAGCACGGCGCGCATGGAACCGCCCGCGATAACCCCGGTGCCTTCCGGCGCGGGTTTCATCATCACGCGGCTTGCGCCGAACTGCCCTATTATATCGTGGTAAATACTGTCATTATTATTTTTTTCGATATAGATCAAATTCTTTTTCGCGTCCTCTTTACCCTTGCGTATAGCTTCGGGTATTTCAGCCGCTTTGCCGAGACCTGCGCCTACATGCCCGTCTTCGTCGCCGACTACCACCAACGCGGCGAAACGGAATGTACGTCCGCCCTTTACCACCTTGGTAACGCGGTTAATGGTAACTACGCGGTCTTTGAGGTCAAGCGCGTTCGCGTCTATCTTTTTCAAAGTAGTGCTCCCTTCAATAGCGTACTTTAGAATCGCAGTCCGTTTTCTCTGGCGGCTTCGGCGAGCGCCTGCACCTTGCCATGATAAATATAACCGCCCCGGTCAAAGACTACCGTTTCTATTCCTTTATCCACCGCTTTTTTGGCTATCGCTTTTCCGACCGCCTTAGCCGCCTCGATGTTGGAAGTGGATTTAAGCTTGTCGGATTCCACCAGCGATTTGTCCATGGTGGAAGCGGAAACCAGGGTATGCCCCGCCGTATCGTCAATCACTTGCGCGTAAATATGTTTATTGGAACGGTACACGGCAAGCCGGGGCTGCTCTGACGTTCCGGAAAGATAATTGCGCATTTTATAGTGGCGCTTCTCGCGGGCTTCGGTGCGTGACTTTTTATATATCATTGCTTACAACTCCTTTTGCATACGCCGCATTCGGTTATTACTTCTTGCCGGCTTTGCCTGCTTTACGCCTGATTTTTTCGTAATCATACTTGATGCCTTTGCCCTTGAACGGCTCCGGCCCGCGTTTGTCTCGGATATTGGCCGCATACTGCCCGACCTTTTCTTTATCTATACCGGTGATGGTGATTTTATTGGTACCTTCCACCGTACTGGTAATCCCTTCGGGGTCCGTCATTTCCACCGGATGGGAATAGCCCAGATTAAGCGTCAGCTTATCACCGTTTTTAGCGGCTCTGTAACCCGTGCCGTTGATTTCCAGTTTTTTGGTATAGCCCTGTGTCACGCCCACCACCATATTGTTGATGAGTGTACGCGTTAAACCGTGCAGGGCCTTATATTTCTTTAAATCGTTGGGGCGCTCCACTTTAATCTGCCCGTCTTCCTGTGCGATAGTCATGTCTCCGGACATCTTCCGTGTCAACGTCCCCTTGGG
>JAISWA010000140.1 GCA_031271275.1 Clostridiales bacterium
GGAAAATTTCGTAGGGCCTGACATACACCACATACGCGGTGTTTTCCGTAAGCGGCCCTGCGGGGTTTTGCGCGGCGGAAACCCGGTAGCGGTAGGTGCCGATGGTTGCGCCCGCCGTACTGTGCGCGGGGTCTATGGGTACCCAGTTTGCCGAGTTCGCCGCCTGCTCCGGGGTGAAATCGTCGAGGGTCGCCCTGCGGTAAGGTTCGTAACCGCCGAGGGACATCATCACGTCGTAGGCTACCGTATGGATTTCATAGCTCGCTTTGCTTAAATCGATGACCCGCAGCCGGGGGGCACTCCCCAACACCGGCGCAAGCAGCGCTTCCACCCTGCCCAGGAAAGCGTCCACATACGCGGGTACGTTCTCCGGGTCCTCGTTATTGTCCACCGTGATGGTGCGAATCATTTCCTCGTACAAGTCCATACGGTTTTCTTTCAGGTAATCGTTGATCGAAAACCCTGTCGCGCCCGTCGAATTTAAATCCAACGCGGACTTGCCGTAAACCAACTGCCCGTCCTTGACGCCCACCGCCGCGTGCCATGTGTCGGTGGCGGCGTCGTAAATTTCCAAATACTTGATATCCCATTCCACCGTGATATAGTCCATGCCCTTATCCTCCCCCGCCCTAAGGGGCGGAGCGGCTATCATCAGCGGAATCGTTTCAAGGTCTTCAACCGGAGGGATGTAGGTAGAGGCAAACGCCGGCTCCCGCGCGGAAATACCGCTCGGCAGGCGAACCGCTTCGATTTTTACGAAATAGACTTTGTTCGCCGCAAGGGGAAGCGTGACAAAATTACCGTCTGCGTCGCGGGTTACATAGGAAGTGATGTACGGCTGCCGGAGTAAGTAGACCGGGTCTCTGGAAATGACGGAACCGTCCGGCGCGAGGTTGTCAAACCCGCCGAGGTCAAGCGCGGAAGGCTCCACCTGATACAGCGGCTCCGTCAGCGAAGTGAAATTGGCATCGTTGTCTGTGACATAAATGTTGTAACGCACATTCGGGTCGATGTACGTGTTAAATTCCGCGTTGACGTTTTCTTCCTCGGTGGGGAGGTACGGCCTTCGCGCGAAAGCGAGCCAATGCAGCTGTAACGCCAATTCCCCGGGCTGTTGCGCGAAAAGTTTGATATCCGGCTTATAGGGCGCGAAGTCCGCCATTGAAGGGTTATAGTATACGATATTGGTGCGGGTGGCGGTTTCAACCGTGTCGCCCGGCTGATAAAACGCTATTTTATACGCTTTGGGCTCGGGGGGAAGGTCCTCTAAGTTGATCCTCCAATCGTTGATATTGTAAATATTATACTCGCCGTCTATATAACCGATGGCCCCTATACGCTTGGATAAATCCGTTACCTCATCCGGCTCAAGGGGGTCGTATTCCCACTCCTCTATCTCTATCCGCACGATACCCTGCAAGCTCGGCGAGCCTTTAAGGCTGTCCCAGAACAGGCGCAGCATGTCTTTGCTTTCCATTTCAAGGTGCAGCATAGGATTGATAAACGCCGTTTTTTCCGTAATATACTGATAATCGCCGTAGGCGAAATAATAGTCCACATTGCTGATTCTAACGGTATGCCTGTCACCCGCGCCCGCGCCCCGCCCGTCTTCCCCTTCTACGGCGCGGACCTTCTCGCCGTTAATCAAAGGCTCCACCCGAACATGGTACTGCCAACCGGGTATCAGGTTATTCGCGTTGATGGTGGTTTTAAGCGTACCCGGTTCTTCGCCGGGCTCGCAATCGTTTACGTTAACCACATGGTCAAGGTTCCACTGTATCAACCCCACTTCACCTTCCGAGTCCGGGTTAAACACTTCGTACATAATCGCGTATTCCGTAAATACCGGAGCCCCGCCCCATGTGGGGTTCGTCCATGTGACGTCAAGCTCCGAGCCCCGCCCCACCGCGCTTACTTTAATGTCTGTAAGCAGCGCGACGCGTTTTTCGCGGGCGTCCGACTCCGCCGGGCTTACCTCTCTCAGTTCTCGCCGGGTCGTACCGTCCGGGTCAGTTACCAAATAAGTGTTGGTATGATAGGGAACAACGCGGAATTCATACAGGCTTCCCGGCGCAAGGGTATAACTGGCGGAATCCGTATCGAGCTCTATTACGTTATTGGGGTCGGAATCCCGGTCGAGTTCCTTTATCGGGTTACGCGCATATGCCTCGTTGGCTGTACGGTTGCGGTACATAATCTTATACCGTTCCGGATAACCCACAGCAGGAGGGATTGCCGCCGTGTCCCTGTCGGTCTGGGAATTAAACACCGGCAAATTCCAAGCCAATGCCAAGTCGTAATTATCGGAATACAATTCACTCTCAACCTGCATGGTAATCGTGGATACGGGCGCCTGCCGCATTGGATACGCCGGAGCCACCGCCGCGCTGACCGCGACCGGCGGGAACATACCCGCCGCGAAAATAACCGCCAGTAGTAACGCTATCTTCTTATTCATAGGGATTCCCCTTTTTTACGCTAAAATTTTACCTTGCTTTCCAACCTCGCCAACATGTCGAGTAGACTTCTGATATTAATCTCCCCGTCGGGTGAAATATCCGCGTCCGATAAAATGCCGGTTTCCAACGCGGCGCGTACCGCCTGCGTATACCGGTCGTCCAGTCCCGTCATATTATGGGTGGCGGACTGATTTCGGATGGTCATCTTGTCAATCGCGGTGCCCGTCTTTTTCTCGTACAGCGCCATAATCATGGAAGCGGCTTCCTGTACCTGCACATTGCCGCCCGCGTTGCGGGAAGAAAGCGACGTGTTAAGGTTTGAGGATATCCAACCGATGGGTTCGGCTGCTTTCGGCGCGCCCGCCAACCTCGCCACACACCCGGCAACCATTTGCCGCGTGGCGTTTTGGTTTAAATCCACCCCCGCGCCGCCAAGGTAATCCTCTAACCCGTACTTAGCCGTAAAGGTGGAAATCGTCCCCCCCTGCGGCACGGTATCTATGCCGGGGATGTTTACCGCGTTCCCCGCGAAGATAAACGTGCCGGGGGTTTGGGTGACCATCGCCTTGCCGCTTAAGTGGTCAAACACGTTCTGCGCCACCCAATGCCCGCTTTGGCTCTGGAAGCCGTTTACATAAGTCGTTTCCGAAACCGCCTTTGTTTCCAGGTACATGGGCGCGTCAAGCTGCGTAAAAAGTTCCGTGCGGGAGGAAAGTATCCCCTGCCCGCCGGTGTCCAACTGCCGGTTGACGGAACGCATAAGTTCGTCCTTCACGCTCCGCACGATACTTTCAATGTACTCCACCATTTCCTCATTGTTTATGTCGCCGCTTTTCACGCGTTCCAGGAAGCTTTTTCTCAGGTTGGAGTCGTTTATGCGGCTATCCACTATTTCAGCGAAATTTTTAAATAAGGACGCGTCCCATTCCGCTATGCTGCCGACGCCCGGAACGGTCCCCACGGCTTCGAGGGCTACGCGGGTCTGCTTGGTCAGGGGAGGGTACTCGTTTATCAGTTCGTTTATATCGCTGCGGTTCACGGTTACACGGATAAAATAATCGGAAATGCCTTTATTTTTCAAAAAATCGTCCATCGCGTACATGGCGGCGTTGTCCCGTTCATTTAACATCCTCGGCGACATGAGTATATCCATGTCGGGGTACTGGGAACGGAAGCCTTTTTCGGCGGCGTTGGCGGTTTTTACGGAAGAAGCGGGCAGGTAATACGTGACCGAGTCCGCGCCGTTGTTGTATAAATCGATACGGGCGTCCGACGCCGCTTGCAGCATTCCGGTAAAAGAATCGCCGGGCCGGTATACGGCAACAAGCTGCGAAGGGGTATCTTCCGCGACCCAGTAGGGGTTGTTCAACAAATCTTCCAACAGCCCCTGCAGGTAATACAGCCAGTCGTCCTGCGAAATAAGGTCGTCGTAATCCTGTTGGTTCATGTCCGTTTTAAACTGCACCGGCGACGTGTACATGGAATATACGCCCGTCGCCCGGTCGTACATCCGCACCCGCAGCCAGTACAGCGTGTTGTTTTTAAGCCCGGTCAATTTATAGATGAAGCGCATGGATTCCAAATCCGCTTTGCGCTCGTGGGAAAGCGGATTGGTCAAGCGCTGACCGGCTGTCCACTCCCCCGTGTCCTCTCTCAGCTCATAATAAAAGTCATACCGCACACCGAGACCGTCCATGTCCACGAAGGGCGCGTCGAACTGGAAAATAATCTCCGAAAGGCGGTTATAATCCAAGCGGTCATTTAAAATTTTCAAGTCATAGGGTGCCTTCACAAGCTCGGTGGTCACGGTACAGCGCACCCACGAGGAAACCAACCGCTTTCCGGTTCCGCCGTCTTCCGTCGCCGCCACAACCCTAACGGTGCGCACGTAATAAAAATAAATATTGTTGGGCATAAGCGTCCGGTCGTTTAATGAAACCGGGTCGCCGTCCATACTGCCGGGGTAATACGTGTATTTATCCGTATTGGGTTGAACAGCGTAACTCGAATTATACATAGTCGCGCTATTTCCGTTGGTCACCCAACCCACGGCCTCCTTGCTCTTGTCTATGCCTGTCAGGAATTTTTGGAAGTTTGGCTCTACGGACTTAAATTCCGTTTCCTCGTCCATTTCATAACTTCTAAGGCGGATGACCTCATATTCAATGGCGATATTAGCCGGCATATTTTCTTCCGGCATTACTTTATCCCAATAGACGGTAGCTTCCCGCTCCGTCACTTCTTCGGGCGGCGCCCAAATGTTACCCGGCGCGGGGGGAATATTTTCTTCGGGCGTAAGTATATTACCGGTGCCGCGGGTCGTGTCGGCTACGATTTCGGAAATGATGGACGTGTTGGCGTTGCTCGGCGCTTCCACTGTCAAGGCTGCGCCTGTGGTTACTTTCGCAATGGTCAGGTCGGCAAACAGGTAGTATTCCTGGTTCTCGTCAAGCCCCGTAAGCTTGAGGTTCGTTCTGATATTCCCGCCGCTTAGCGCGCTTATAGCGTCGTTGTTGGTTTCCCAATAATTCTCAATACCCGGGATATTGCCGGAAACCGGAACGGGTATCTCCGCGATACGCACCACGCCGGTAGCCGGGGGTTGGTCGCGCCCGCGCAAAACATCTATATAGCCCGCAAGGTTCACTTCACCGGTAAAGGGCGTGAATCTTTCATATAAAACCTCTCTCGAAAGGTTACGGGACATGCGTTCTTCCGGCGTCACCGTGCGCTCATCGCCTTCGTAAAACGCCGCCTTGATCGTATCCTCAAACTGCCCTACGTACAGGTTAACCATGACCATACGCCCGGAATCATAAATATTTTGGAAATACCTTGTAAGCGCGTCGCTAGGTATTTCGTAGGAAACATCCAACGAAGGCGGCGCTTCCTCCGGTCCGGACCTAACGGTGAGGTTGACCGGCGGAGGGACTTCGGCGGGCGTAATATCGTCAAGGGTCATAAAGTCAAAGTCGGAGGACATGCCGAGGTCGGTATTGTCGGGCGAGGGATCGACTTCATAATTGATCGACTTAACATTCATAAAATAAACGTCGGGGTAGCGGAAATCTACTTCGGACAAACTGATATCCCCCTGCACGTCGGCGGTGGTGGTGGACTGGCGGGCGGCAAGCACGTCGAAGTTAATTTCCGCGTAATACACCATCTCATCCGGCTCAAGGGACAACCTGTCCCTGCGCAGTTTTAACTCCTGTTTCTGCGCGTTGCCGGGGAGCGGTTCACCGAACTCGTCGGTGTAGGTCACAAGTAAACCTACGTTCTTGTTGCTTGGGTCGGAGGACTCAATCACCATCCTTATTTTTTTATAGATGCCAAAGGCTTCAATATCCAAGTCGGTAGGCTTGGTGGAAAGGTTAAGCTCATAATTGATGATTAACCGGTTATTGGAGGAATCCGCAAGGAATTTGCGGATATTATCCTCCTTGCCGATTTCCCACGAGGGCGTGAAGGTAAGGTTCGCCACTTCACCGCCGGGGTAGGCTTCAAGCGGTTTCAGTTTGTAATCGCCTACGGTAAAGTCGCGGGGAACGCTTATTTCCGGCGAGATTGGACCCGGCGTATAATCAATTTCCTGCGATATATAGTCAGGCGTTGAGGAATCCCCCGGTTGGGCAAGGTAAAAATTAACCACATAGGAAAACCTTCCGTCAGACGAGGCTATCGGAAGCATGATGGGTCTTTGTCCCGTACTTTCGATATAGTCACGGTTTGGCGGCACGCGACCGTCGGTGCGCAGGGCGAGGTACCACCCGTACTTGCTGTTATCGTTGTTTCCGCCGCCGGCGGTATTCATATTGTAGGGGATGATTTCCAAATAACGTTTACCGTCAAGGGGCGAAGTCACGTTATAGTCCAAAAATGTGTAAAATTTTACCCCGCTCAAGCTCGTGTTGCGCATATCAATCTTGTTCTTGTCTATGTTACCCGGCGCGAAAAGTGTCAGATACGCGTCGCTGTATTTAAGGCTCGGGTCCAAACCGTCTACCCGCAGACGCACGCGGTCGGCGGTTTCATTTGTCTGTCCCGTTTTTATAAGACGGGAAGCGTCCGATACCGTGACCGGTCTTCTGGAAGTCACGCTTTCGGGGGGTAATGAGTTGCCATCTGCCGGGTCAAACGCCGGAAGGGTGCCCGGGTCATTCAGCGTTACAATAAACTCATAGTTTTGGTCCGGGTGCGGAACCTGCAGTTCCACCTCAAAGCCTTCCGCCAGTTTGTCATACTTTCCTGTCTGCTCGTCAAACATTTTGGGCAAATCAAACCGGATATCCATTCCCACGCCATCGCTGTCTGCGACGGGAGCGGCGGGCTTTACCGTGTCCTCATTGTTGCCGCCGAATATATTGGGCATTGGTATAGGGGCTGTGTTGTAATACGGCTCGTAGTCGTAGGTATTAGCGCGCTCTTTTTCCAGTAATTCCGGATTGGTATGGTCTACGCGGGTACCGCTCTCAAGCGTCGCGGCAAAGGGAATTACGCTTACGGTTTCCGGGTCAACCCCCAAAAAGATATACCGGTTTCCCCATCTGTCCGCGCCTTCTATCGGGAATGCGCCCGGGCCTTCTTTGCCGGCTATATTACCGGAACGGGAAGCGTCGTATGTTCTGCTCGGCCCGTAATATTCCAGTTGGAATTCATATATCTTTCCCCGGCTCAGCTTGTTTGTGTCAAAATAGAACTGCCCGTCCTGCCATTTAAAATGAACGTCCGTGTTGTTATAGACGAAGGAATACCCTTGATTGTCCGTAATATTAAAGCTCGGAGAGAGCCTGTTTAAATACCCGGGTGTCAGCATCGGGTCATTGGAGGGAATTAATGCGCCGGTGGGGGGGATTGGTCTCGCAAACCCCAAAAGCGGCGGCGCGGTGAGGTCATACCGTTCCTCATTGTTAACACGCCGGTCAAGCGGCGTGATGTTATAATCCCGCGGGGAAAAAT
>JAISWA010000154.1 GCA_031271275.1 Clostridiales bacterium
ATTAAGGGGCTGTCTTGCGACAGCCCTCTGTGGCTTACGTAAGTTACAGGGCGCTGTGAGTGAAACTCGCAATACGGTCAATCGGGATTTCCGTTACAGAGCCGAGCCAGTTAAAGCCGCCTCTGCCCAACCGCTTGCCGCAGCCTCCGCGCAGGCCGAGCTGATCGGAACACGGGTCGCCGCACGAACATGCCGCGCCGTCGCAGGCACTGCCGATGGGGCAGGACGGGGGCGCGCCGATATCGGTGATTAATTTCGCAACGCCGCAGCTTATGCCCGCGAGCACGCCGGTAAAACCGTTGCCGGACAATCCGCCGCTTGTGGTGAAGATGGTAACGGTCTGGCCAATATAGCGGAGCATACTTTCAACTAAGCAATCACACATGGTGATAGGTCCTCCTTTCGGGTAGGTTTCGCGCGGGACGGGCGCATACAAACCGCCCTCCCGCGCTATCTATGATAAAAGAACAGCCGTAAACCGCGGGTTACGGGGTGTTCTGGTGCATTGTATGAATGTGTGTCCCAAAATGTTACAAGCTATATAGGCGGTGAAAATGATGTATAAACGGGCGGTTGCCCTACGGCTGAAAACGTTAAAAAATGATGGGCGGATGTTTTCGGCCGCGGGTATATGCTATACTCAGGCGCGCAGCATAGTTTGACGGGACGGAGATGGGCACATGCTTTCAAAAGTGGATTTAACCTGCGGGCCGGATAAAAAGGGCAGCAAGGAAGAACTTGACGCAATGGAAAAAAAATTGACGGCGCTTCAGCTTGCCGTCCGCGACAGCGGAATACCGGTTATCATCGTGTTTGAGGGGTGGGGCGCTTCGGGCAAAGGCACGCACATCGCGAAAATAGTCAACCCCCTCGACCCGCGCTATTTCAACGTGTATACCATGGGGAAGGTCAACGAGGACATGGTGATGCGCCCGTTCCTGTGGCCGTACTGGGTGCGCACCCCGGCAAAAGGCCGCCTGACCATTTTCGATAAAAGCTGGCACCGTATCGGTATGCCCGACGGCGTGCAGCGGTGGCGGCTCAACCCTTCGGAAATCGTCGGCTTTTATCAGGACGTGAACGCGTTCGAGAAGCAGTTGACGGACGACGGGACGCTCATATTAAAATTTTTCCTGCACATCAGCCAGGACGAGCAGAAAAAGCGTTTTAAAGACTTGGAGCGAAGCGCGGATACTGCCTGGCGGGTGGATACGGCGGACTGGGCGCAAAACAAGGAATACGACCGGTACGCGGTTCAGTTTAACCAAATGCTCGAGCTGACGCACACGGAAGAAAACCCGTGGCATATCATAGAATCCGAAGACAAAAAGTACGCGATTAACAAAATTTATAAAATTATCATAGCGCGGTTGGAAGCCCGCATACAGGCGTTGGAGGGACCCGCGCCAAAAAGCGGCGACCGGCCCGCGCCCGTTAAGGAAGCGCGCGAATGCGCGGCAAAGCTCGACGGGGTCGCGTTAAACAAAACCGTGGACGACGACGAATACCGCAAAGACCTTTCGCAGTACCAGAAGCGCCTTTCCGCGTTGGGCAGCCGTTTGTACCTGAAGCGCCGCCCCGTGCTCATCGCTTTCGAAGGTTGGGACGCCGCCGGGAAGGGCGGCAATATCAAACGGCTCACCGAGGAACTCGACCCCCGCTGCTATGAGGTGATTCCCATAGGCACGCCGACGGCAAGCGAACTCTCCCATCATTACCTTTGGCGTTTTTTTAACAAAATACCGAAGGACGGCCATTTCGCCATATTCGACCGCTCATGGTACGGGCGCGTGTTGGTGGAGCGGGTCGAGAAGCTCACGCCGGAACCGGTCTGGCGGCGCGCCTATGGGGAAATCAACGAAATGGAAGCCCATTTCGCGCACCACGGGGCTATTATCATTAAATTCTGGCTGCACATCGACCAGGACGAGCAGCTTGAGCGTTTTAACGCGCGGCAGAACGACCCGCTGAAGCAGTATAAAATCACGGACGAGGACTGGCGCAACCGCGCCAAATGGCAGGACTACACGGAAGCGGTGGAGGAAATGCTTTCCATGACGGATACGCGCAACGCGCCGTGGTGCGTGGTGGAAGCCAACAACAAAAAATTCGCCCGCTTAAAAGTAATCAAAACCGTGGTGGAAACGTTGGAAAACGCGCTTCGCTAACCGCAGCCATGAAGGAAAACCCACACGCGAACCACCGCCACCGGATGCGGAAAAAATTTATGGAGCAGGGCCTGGACGGCTTCGCGGAGCACGAGGTACTGGAAATTTTGCTGTATTACTGCTACCCCCGGTGTGATACGAATGAAATCGCGCATAATATGCTCAAGCGGTTCGGTTCGCTCCACAATTTGTTCGAGGCGGAAATCGGCGATATCGTCAGCGAGTGCGGCTGTACCGAAAATGTCGCGGTTCTGCTGCACCTGATTCCGGCGGTCACCAATTTGTATTACCGCAGCCGTTGGGACAAAAAGCCGGTGCTCGACAACGAAAAGTCCGCCGGGAACTATGTGACAGACCTGTGCGCGGGGCGGACGGTCGAAACTTTTTACCTGCTCTGCCTCAACACGCAACGGCAGCTTAACCATGTGGCCATCATTGCGGAGGGTACGCTTGACGAAACGGCCGTGTACCCGAGGGCGGTGGTGGGGGAAGCGTTGCGCAGCCAGGCGACGGCGGTTATACTGGCGCACAACCACCCCGGCGGTTCCGTCAACCCTTCCCGGGCGGATTTGGAAATCACCAGAAGAATCATGGAGGGGTTAACCTTTATCGGTATAGCCGTCCTCGACCATATTGTGGTTTCCGGCGGGAAATACTACAGTTTTGCGGCAAGAGGGCAAATCGTCGGCGGGTATTGACGGCTAAAAGCGTACAGCACAGGTCATTCTGAGCGAAGCGAAGAATCCTTGCGTTGGCAGATCCTTCGCTTCGCTCAGGATGACACTAATCGTTGGATGACACCAATCGCAGGATGACACTAATCGCAGGATGACACTAATCGCAGGATGACACTAATCGTTGGATGACGCCAATCGCTGCCGCGCAAACATTCTTAAAATCCCTTCGTATGTTTTACCGAAAAATATATTCCAAACAGGAGGAGAATTTATATGGGAAAAAAGCTTTATAAATCCAGAACAGACGCCAAGCTTGACGGCGTATGCGGCGGTATCGCCCAGTATTTCGGCATCGACTCGACGATAGTGCGCATCGCGCTGATCGTATTTGTCCTGTTGGGGGGCAGCGGTATTCTCGCGTATATCATCTGTATGCTCGTAATGCCGCGGGAGCCGGTGGGCGGATATTCCGAAAATGTAGACGATTCCAACCAGACGTATTATAATAACTAACCGCGAGTATATCCTAACGCGCCATCGCGCGGCGGAAGGCGGCGGTCATTGCCGTGTGCGGAATTAAAACAAACCAATGCAAAGCCCGTCCGTGTTTATAGCCATAAACGCGCCGGGCTTATTTTTTTATTCAGGGAGCTGCCAAAATGCCAATGAACGCATCGATTCAAAAAGTTTTAGTGATAGGTTCCGGCCCGATTGTAATCGGTCAGGCCGCCGAGTTCGACTACGCGGGTACGCAGGCCTGCCGGGTGCTGCGCGAGGCAGGCGTCAAAATCGTGCTTATCAATTCCAACCCGGCGACTATTATGACCGACCGGGCGATGGCGGACGTGATTTACATCGAGCCGCTCACCCTCGCCACCGTCAAGCGCGTCATCGAAAAGGAAAGGCCCGACAGCATTCTTTCGGGGCTCGGCGGGCAGACGGGGCTTACCCTGTGCATGAAACTCGCTAAGGAAGGCGTGCTTGAGAAATATAACGTCCGGCTGCTCGGTTCGTCCCCCGAAACCATAGACAAGGCGGAGGACCGCCTGCTGTTCAAGGAAACCATGCAAAAAATAAACCAGCCCGTGATACCCTCCGTGGTTTCCACCGACGTGGAGGGCGCGGTAACCTTCGCCCGAGAGATTGGCTACCCGGTAATCGTGCGCCCCGCCTTCACCCTTGGGGGCACCGGCGGGGGGATGGCGGGCGACGAACGGGAACTGCGGGAAATTTCCGTAAACGGGCTGTCGCTTTCGCCCATACGTCAGATTCTGGTGGAAAAATCCGTGGCGGGCTGGAAGGAAATCGAGTTCGAGGTCATGCGCGACGGCTCCGGGCACGCCGTTTCCGTCTGCTCCATGGAAAATTTCGACCCGGTGGGCGTGCATACCGGCGACAGCATCGTGGTCGCCCCCGCCGTTTCGCTTTCGGATAAAGATTTGGGAATGCTGCGTCAGGCGGCGTTGGACATCATTACGGAACTGCGGGTCGAGGGCGGCTGCAACGTGCAGTTCGCGTTGGAACCGGTGACTTCCGAATACGCGGTCATCGAGGTAAACCCCCGGGTTTCCAGGTCGTCGGCGTTGGCTTCCAAGGCTTCCGGCTACCCCATCGCGAAAATTTCCACCAAAATCGCCATCGGCTATACGCTTAACGAAATCGAAAACCCCGTAACCGGCGGCACCTACGCGGGCTACGAGCCGGCGTTGGATTATATCGCCGTCAAATTCCCCAAATGGCCCTTTGACAAATTCGTGTACGCGAAAAAAGAGTTGGGCACACAGATGAA
The DNA here is from genome assembly GCA_031271275.1 of Clostridiales bacterium. GTDB lineage: Bacteria > Bacillota > Clostridia > Lachnospirales > WQUN01 > JAISWA01. The sequence continues at coordinate 4,635 of JAISWA010000154.1, forward strand.
GGCCACCGGCGAGGTCATGTCTCTGGCGGATACTTTCGAGGCGGGCATCATGAAGGCGGTGCGGGGCGCGGAAATAGGCGCGGAATCGCTGACGCTGCCCCATCTCGCTAAGCTTACCGGCGAAGATATTGGCAAAATGCTCGATACCGTCACGGACGAGCGGCTGTTTGTCGTTTACGAGGCGGTTAAGCGCGGGTTCGGAATCGAGGAAATATACCGTCGCACCAAAATTGATTTCTGGTTTTTGGAAAGACTGCGCAACCTTGCCGTAATGGAAAAGTCGCTGAGCGAAGACGTTTTAACGGAAAAGCTGTATCTCCGCGCCAAGAAGGCGGGCTTTACCGACGGGGTCATCTTTAAGCTGACCCCTGCGGAAAACGCCCGCGCCTTTTCCGCGAAGCCGGTTTACCGGACGGTCAACGGAAGGAAAACGGGCGGCTCCGGTATGAAAGCCCCGGCGAGGGCTAAGGCGTCGCCGTATTTTTACAGCGTGTATAAAGACGAAAAAGCGCCCGCTTCCGGTAAAGACGGACTTCCCGCGGATTCCCGCGCGGAGGAGAACCTGAAAAAAGTGTTGGTGCTCGGTTCCGGCCCCATACGCATAGGGCAGGGGATCGAGTTCGATTACGCCTGCGTGCATTGCGTTTGGACCCTGCGGAAAATGGGCTACTGCGTTATTGTCGTCAACAACAACCCGGAGACGGTCTCCACCGATTTTGACACCGCCGACCGGCTGTACTTCGAGCCGCCGCACATAGAGGACGTTATGCGCGTCATTGAGTACGAGCGGCCCATCGGCGTAATCGTGGCGTTCGGCGGCGGCACCGCCATCAAGCTGACCCAGGCGCTGCATAAAAACGGCGTGAAAATTCTGGGGACTTCCGCCGACGCGATTGACATTTGCGAAGACAGGGAGCGCTTTGACAAGCTGCTTGAAAGCCTCTCCATCAAACGTCCCCGGGGGCTGACCGCGCTTACCGCGGAGGAAGCGCTGTCCGCGGCGGAGTCGCTGGGCTATCCCGTGCTGCTCCGGCCCTCTTACGTGTTGGGCGGACAGAACATGATTATCGCCTATGACGCGGGCGACGTGAAAGAGTATATGGCGGTGATTTTACGCCACAAGCAGGAGCAGGAATACCGCCCCGTACTGATAGACATGTACATCGGCGGCCTTGAAATTGAGGTGGACGCCATCTGCGACGGCGACAAAATCCTGATACCCGGCATCATGGAGCATGTGGAGCGCACCGGCGTGCATTCCGGAGACAGCATCGCCATGTACCCGGCGCTGCACATCGACGACCATATGTCCGAAACCATCGCCCAGATTACCAAAAGGATTTGCAAGGCGGTCAAGGCGGTCGGGCTTGTCAATATCCAATACGTGGTTTCCAACGGGGAAGTTTTCGTCATCGAGGTCAACCCCCGCGCGTCCCGCACCGTGCCGTACATCAGCAAAATCACCGGGGTTCCCATGTGCGAGCTTGCCACCCGCGTCTGCTTCGGCGAGACCCTCGAAGAACTCGGCTACAAAGAAGGTATCGCGAAAATCCCGCCCTACACCGCCGTAAAAGTCCCGGTTTTCTCTTTCGAGAAGCTTACGGACGTGGACACTCAGCTCGGGCCGGAGATGAAATCCACCGGCGAGGTGCTCGGTATCGGGAAGAATTTGCAGGAAGCGCTGTACAAAGGCTTGATAGCCGCCGGGTATGACATTAAAAACCCGACGCCCTGCGGGATGGCGGGAGCGCGGAGCGAAGCTTCAGAGAACGTTCACGGCGGCGTTTTCTTTACCGTGCGCTCCATAGACCGGTATGAAGTGACCGATATCGCGAAAAAATTCTCGCATCTCGGGTTTGTGCTTTACGCGACGGAGGGAACCGGTAAAGCCCTTGAACAGGCGGGGCTGCCTTACGTTACGGTAAACAAGATACACGAGAGCGACGGCGACAACGTGATGACGCTGCTTGAGAGCGGGAAAATACATTATATTATTTCCACTTCGGCAAAGGGCCGCGACCCCGCGCGAGACAGCGTTAAAATGCGCCGTAAGGCCGTTCTGCTCGGCATACCGTGCCTTACAAGCCTCGACACCGCGAACGCCGTAGCGGACAGTTTGCTTAGCGGATACAGCGAGTCGAGCACCGAGTTGGTGGACATAAATTCCCTTCGCAAAAAACGCCTTAAACTGGAATTCGCCAAAATGCAAAGCTGCGGAAACGATTACATCTACATCGACCGCATGAAAAAACCGCTGAAAATGAACTCTCCCGAATCCCTGCCCGTGATTTTGTCCGACCGCCACTACGGGATCGGCGGCGACGGGTTGGTGCTGCTGCTGCCTTCGGAAAAGGCGGACGCGCGGATGCGCATGTTTAACTTGGACGGAAGCGAGGGTGAAGTGGCGGGCAACGCGCTGCGCTGCGTGGCAAAATACCTGTACGACCAAAAAATCGTCCGCAAAACGAAGATGAAAATCGAAACCAACGGCGGCGTAAAGGTTTTAAACTTATACACGCGGTTCGGGGAAGTCAGCGCCGTTAAGGTCAATATGGGGCGGGCGCGGCTCAAGCCCTCCGAGATACCGATGTCCCTTGACGCCGCCAAACTGCCGGACGCCGAAGCGGTAATCAACCGGCGCGCGGAAGTCGCGGGCGGGGAATACGACATCACCTGCGTCTCGATGGGGAACCCCCACTGCGTCATTTTCACCGAAGATGCGGAAGCGCTCAACCTTTCCGAAATCGGGCCGCGCTTTGAGTTTGACCCGGTTTTCCCCGAGCGCGTCAACACGGAATTTATCAAGGTGATTGACCGGAACACGCTGCTTATGCGCGTGTGGGAACGGGGCAACGGCGAAACCCTTTCCTGCGGAACGGGCGCGTGCGCGGCGGCGGTGGCGGCGGTGCTTAACGGGTACTGCGACAAGGGTACGGATATACGGGTGATACAGCCCGGCGGCGACTTGATTATCAACTATACCGACGAGCAGGTAATGATGACCGGGGACTGCACGTTTGTTTTCAAGGGCGTAATGGAGGTATAAAACAGGGAGGGCGGTACCGTGAAAAACGAGCGCGTCTACAAAATGGTTTTCGCCAGTGTCTATCCGCTGTTGGTGCAGAAGGCGGAGAAAAAAGGCCGCACAAAGGAAGAAGTCGACGAAGTGACCTGTTGGCTGACGGGTTATGATTTGCAGGGCTTGCAGTCCCAAATTGAAAAGGAAGTCAGCTACGAAACGTTCTTCGCCGAAGCCCCGCGGCTTAACCCCAACGCGGGAAAAATTACCGGCGCGGTCTGCGGCGTCCGCGTGGAGGAAATTGACGACCCGCTGATGCAAAAGGTGCGCTGGTTGGACAAGTTGGTGGACGAACTGGCGAAAGGCAGGGCCATGGAGAAAATTTTACGGAGCTGAAAGCAAGCTTGTACTAACCCGACCCCCTTGGGCATACACATGTCCAAAGGGGGTTTTTTTATGAGCGGGCTTACGCCGCGGGAAGTGGAAACGTCCGCGCGACTGTACGGAACCAACGCGCTTACCCGTAAAAAGCAAAAAAGTTTTCTCCGCCAATACCTTGCGAGCTTCGGCGACCCCGTCATCCGGATTTTACTGGTGGCGCTATGCGTTAACCTGCTGTTCATGCTCCGGGACGCCAACTGGTACGAGAGCGCGGGCATCGCTGTGGCGGTGCTGCTTGCCACGCTGATTTCCACGTTGTCCGAATACGGGAGCGAAAGCGCCTTTGAAAAATTACAGGAGGAAGCCGCCAACATAAAATGCCGCGCGCGCCGCGCCGGGAAAATAACCGAGCTGCCCGTCAACGAAATCGTAGTGGGGGACGTGGTGCTAATTCAGGCGGGGGAGCGCGTCCCGGCGGACGGGCGTTTGGTTTCCGGCGAGCTAAGCGTGGACCAGAGCGCCCTTAACGGGGAATCCAAAGAGGCGGGGAAATACGCCCGAACCGATACCCGCGACGGTTCCGCCGCCGGCTTCCTCGCGCCGGACAAGCTTTTCCGGGGCAGCGTGGTTTGCTCCGGGGAAGGCGTAATGGTAGTGGAACGCGTGGGCGACCGCACGTATTACGGAGGTATCGCCGCGGAAACGCAGGAGGAAACCATTGAAAGCCCGCTAAAGGCGCGGCTGTCCCAGTTGGCGAAGACCATCAGTGTTTTTGGCTACGCCGCCGCCGCCATCGTAGCCTCGGCGAACCTGTTCAACAGCGCCGTGATAGCGAACCAGTTCAACCCGGCGCTTATCGCCGCGTATCTCGCAGACAAGCCGCAGCTTTTCCAAGATTTTATGCGGGCGCTCACCCTCGGTATCACGGTTATCGTCATGGCGGTGCCGGAGGGGCTTCCCATGATGATAACGGTGGTGCTCTCCGCGAACATGCGGCGTATGCTCAAAGACCACGTACTGGTGCGCAAATTGGTGGGAATCGAAACCTCCGGAAGCCTTAATATTTTATTCACCGACAAAACCGGGACGCTGACCGGGGGCAGCCTGCGCGTCGTTTCCTTCATCGGCGCGAACGGGCGGCTGATGGACGCGGAGCAGATAAAAAAAATAGAGCCGCTCTATCAAAAGGTGCTCGCCAATTGCTATTACAATAACGCGGCGGTGGCGGCGCAGACCGTCTCCGGGGGCAACTCCACCGACCGGGCGCTGCTCGCCTTCGCCCTTGAGGGTTCGCGGAAAATCCCCGCCTATGAAAAAGTCGGCATCGTCCCTTTCAATTCCCGGGACAAGATGTCGGCGGCGGAAATAATCCCGCCGCCGCCAAGCGCGCCGGAAAGCGGCGGCCGTTTGTTTCTAATCAAGGGCGCGCCGGAAGTTTTACTGCCCCACTGTACGCGACTGTACGACGAAAAGGGGAAATTGCGCCCGTTTACCTGCCCTTCCGCGCTGAAAAGCATGCTCGCGTCACAGGCGAGAAGCGCCGTAAGGCTGCTCGCCCTGTGCGAGTGCGGCGGGACTGCGCCGCAAAAAACCCCCGTTGATTTCCGGAAAAATGACCTTACCCTGATCGGATTCCTCGGCATCCGGGACGAAGTGCGCAAAGAAGCCCGCGCGGCGGTAAGCGAAGTGATGGGTGCGGGCGTACAGGTGGTAATGGTAACGGGGGACAACCGCGAGACGGCGGTGGCAATCGCGGCAAAGCTCGGTTTGGTCAAACCGGACGAGCACCGGCGCGTGCTGACAAGCGAGGCGTTGAACCGCATGAGCGACGCGGAGGTCAGGCGCGTACTTCCCGATTTGCGGGTTATCGCCCGGGCGCTGCCTTCGGACAAGAGCCGCCTTGTACGGCTCGCGCAGGAATCCGGCCTGGTGGCGGGAATGACGGGCGACGGGGTCAACGACGCGCCCGCGCTAAAAAAAGCGGACGTGGGCTTCGCCATGGGCGACGGCGCCGAAATCGCCAAGGAGGCGGGCGATATCGTGATTATGGACAATAACTTCGCGTCCGTCGTCAAGGCGGTGCTGTACGGCCGCACGATTTTCAAAAGCATCCGCAAATTTTTGATTTTTCAGCTCACGATTAACCTGTGCGCGGTGGGCGTATCGGTAATCGGGCCGTTTATCGGCGTCTCGTCGCCGGTTACGGTGATACAAATGCTGTGGATCAACATGATTATGGATACCCTTGCGGGGCTTGCCTACGCCGGGGAAACCCCGCTGCCCGAGTACATGCGCGAAAAACCCAAAAGGCGCGGCGAACCGATTATGAACCGGTATATGTACAACCAAATCGTCTGTACGGGCTTATATACCACCGCCATGTGCCTGATGTTTTTCAAACTGCCCGAAATCGCCCGCCTAATTTCGCGGTTTCTGCCGGGGCTCAACCCCGACGGCGCGTGGCTGTTCCGGGGGGAGGAGCGGTATATGCTGACGGCGTTCTTCGCGCTGTTTATATTCGCGGGCGTGTTCAACAGCCTTAACGCCCGCACCTACCGGTTGAATTTGTTCTCGCACATCGCGGGCAATAAAATGTTCATCGGAATCATGCTCGCGATTTCCCTCATCCAAATCCTGTTGATTTATTACGGCGGGCAGGTGTTCCGCACCGCCGGGCTTAAAGCGGGGGAGTGGGTAATCGTCGCGCTGATGGCGCTCACGGTGGTGTTCTTCGACCTGGCGCGAAAGCTCGTGCTGCGCGCCAACCACAGGAAAGGGTTTATTTAGCGTGCTTCCTGCCAACCGTCAATATCACCAGCGCGATTAAGAACAGCAGCGCGATGGACAGAATCGCGAAGGAACTCCGGTCGGTAGCCCCTTTAATGAGCGCGTACAGGAACGGGCCGAGCACCGAGGCGAATTTCCCGAAAATATCGAAGAAGCCGAAAAACTCGCCGGAATTATCCGCCGGTATCATCTGCGCGTAATAGGAGCGCGAACCCGCCTGTATGCCGCCCTGCACCATCCCCACCATGGCCGCGAGTATCCAGAATAGAACAAGCGCGGTACCCGTGCCGAAGTAATTCGCTTCAAGCCCGAAGCCCATGATGAACCCGACCACGCAAATCAACAGATACATGCAAACGGCGGCGCTGATCATATTCAGCGGGCCGTTTTTTTTCATGAGCCTCGAGAATAAAATAGAGCAGGGGAACGCCACCACCTGCGTGACCAACAGCGCGAGTATCATTCCCGTGGTATTCAGCCCAAGCGTCGCGCCGAACGCGGTGGACATGCTGATGACCGTGCCCACGCCGTCGATGTAAAAGAAGTAGGCGAGTATAAAGAACAGTATCTTCTTGTTCTTAAAAATCTTCACCGCCGTCTCCGCCACCGATTTAAACGTGGCGCCGACAATCGCCTGCCCCTTGGGTTTTTCCATTCCGTGGGTCTGGCGCACGTTTTTGAAGAACGGAACCGTAAACGCGCCCCACCAGACGGCGGCAATCGCCACGGAAATTTTCACCGCCGTCGCGGAATCGATTCCGAAGTTCGCGCCGAAAGTAATCAGGGCGATGCTTACGATGAACGGTATCGTGCTGCCGCCTATGTACCCGAAGGCGAAGCCGTAGCCGGATATTTTGTCCATGCGCTCGGGGGTGGTCACGTCGGCGAGGAAGCTGTCGTAAAGCAAATTCGCCCCGGTAAACCCGATATGGGAAATGGCGTAGCCCAAAAGCAGCAGCACCCAGTTGCTGCTAATGGCGCTGAACAGGGTAAACCCGACGCCTATCGCGAAGAAGAACGCGAACAGCTTCTTCCGGTAGCCGAAAAAATCGGAAAGCGCGCCGATGACCGGCGCGAGCACCGCGACCACGACCATGGAAACGGAAGTGCCGATGCCCCACCAGTAATCGCCGGGCTGCCCGGCGTTGTCTGCCACGCCCGAGAAATAAATGGGGAACACCGCCGCCATCATAATCGTGGCGTATACCGAGTTTGCCCAGTCGTACATAATCCAACTTCTCTCTTGCAGCGTTAGCTTGTCTTTCATCATTACAGCCTCCTATATATTCGTGTTATGCTGACATACCCGTGTCATTCTGAGCGGAGCGAAGAATCTGTCCTCCACAAGGATTCTTCGCTTCGCTCAGAATGACACAGGTAATCCGTCATAACCCCATTCTCTTTTTCACCATCGGCGCGATATCCAACAAACTGCCGCCCTGTATTACCCCGCCCGGTTTCCCGCCGAAGCCCCGCGTCATGTAGAACACGCTATAGTCCGGCATGTCGAGGGGATAGCCGTGGTTGCCCCTGTACCCGGACGCGCGGGCCTCGTAGCAGTAGCCTTCCCCGGCGCAAAAGCCGAATGCCGCGTGTTCCATGCCGGAAACACACAACTCATCTTCCGTCAGGAAGCGGCGGAACCCCTCGCTTTGCGAAACGGCTTCCCGTATCTCCTCCGTCTTATCTTTTGAAAGCTTCCCCGGATGGAAAAACGCCGACCCCGCGCAGCATTCCATAAAGCAGCCGCTTTCCCCCGCCATGTAACCCGCCGGACCGGCTTCTTTGCGCAGCAGCCCCCTGTCAACGAGCATTTCGTTGGGCGTCAGCACCGTATGCACGTTAATCTGCCCGTGGTCGGAGAAAAGGAGTACGTCCTCGTCCTCACCGGCGGCGGCGAGCAGCCGTCTTAAATTATTATCCAACGACCGGAACGCGGCTTCCATTTCCGGGGCGTCTTTCCCGTATTGGTGGCAAAGCGAATCATAGGCGGTCAAATGTATCAGCGTCAGCCCCGGCTTTTTTTCACGCAAAATATCGGCGGCGCAAGCCGCGGCGAAACGGTCCAGCGCGGGTTGGCTGATTCCGTCCAGTAATTTGCGGTGGCGCAGGAACAGCTTCATTTGCAGAAAAAAACTGCCGGATTTCAAATTCGCCATGATTTGGCTTTCCCCCGGCAGGGTGTGCGCCTCGGGAATGTTGTAGTCCACGGTCTTGGAATACGCCGTCACGGGCCAGAGGACAGCGGCGGTTTTAATCCCCTTTTCGCGGGCGGACTGCCAGATTGTTTTCGCCTTTATGCGGGATTCCCGCGTGTTCCAAACCGGATGCCGCGCCGGGAAAGGCTCCGTGTTGGAAATAAGCCCGTGTTCCCGGGGCGGCACGCCGGTAGCCACCGAGGTATGGACGGGATAGGTGTTGCTTAAAAAAACGGTGGACACCCCCCGGCGCACCGACGATTGTTTTATGAACCCCGACATGGCGGGGTATCCGGCAAGCCGGTCAAACTGTCCGTCGCCCACCGCGTCGAAACTGATGATCAGCATACGCGTCCCCCGTTTACGGCTTTTTTTTGCCCCCGCTCAGCGCCATGTACAAACGCAGCGCGCCCCGCAGCCAGAACGGTTCCATGTGCTTTTGCACGGCTTCCATCTCTTTTACGACAGCGATGTGCTGCGGGCATTGTTTTTCGCACTTGCCGCACTTCACGCACTTATGCGCCCCGACAACTTTCTGCGGGTTGTTCATGCCGATGTTGGTCAGGTGCTGTATGATTCCGGTGAGATAACCGACGGAATAGGACGTGTTGTACGCGGTGAAGCACGCGGGGATGTTCACGCCGGAAGGGCAGGGCATACAGTAGTTGCAGCCGGTGCAGGGGATTTTATAGGATTCCTCGAAAACGGAAAGCGCTTTCTGGTAAACCGCCCTTTCCTTTTCCGTCAGCATACCCGGCGCGGCGTTTGCGGCGGTTTTGACATTGTCGGAAAGCTGCTCCTCGCCGTTCATGCCGGAAAGCACCACGGTGACCTCCCGTTGGTCGTAGAGCCAACGCATTGCCCAAGCCGCGTGGGTAAGGGCGGCGTCCGCCTCGGTGAAAAGTTGCGCGGCGGCTTTGGGAAGCCCGTTTGCCAGTTTGCCGCCGAGCAGCGGCTCCATTACGATAACGGGCAAGCCCTTCGCGCAGGCTTTTTCAAGCCCGGAGCGGCCCGCCTGATAGTTTTCGTTGATGTAATTGTACTGTATCTGGACGAAATCCCAGTCGTATTCGTCCAGTAAATCCGCAAACACCTGCTTCGCCCCGTGAAATGAAAAACCGACCCGCTTGATTTGACCCTGCTCCTTTTTTTCCTTCAGCCACCGGTCGATGCCGAGCGCGCGCTGCGCCTTCCATGCTTCCAGGGTGGAAAGGTTGTGAATCAGGTAAAAATCAACGTAATCGGTTTTAAGGCGCTGCTTCTGGTCGTTAAAAATCCTGTCGTAATCCTCGTAGCGTTTGCACTGCTGCGGCGGGAGTTTGGTGGCGATGTTGACCTTGTCCCGCAGACGGTTCCTGTGCAGAATTTCCCCCAGCGCCTGTTCGCTTCCGCCGTATATGTAAGCGGTGTCGAAGTAGTTCACGCCCTGCTCGACGGCGGAGACAATCAGCTTTTCGGATTTCTCCATGTCGATTCTGACGT
>JAISWA010000079.1 GCA_031271275.1 Clostridiales bacterium
GCTCCCAAGCCAGAGATAATACATCGCGGTGCCGGTACCCGGACGGATAATGCCGCCGCGCTCGTTCCTAAGCGGCGCGAGCGTATCCGCGAAAATATTCAGAAGCGCTGCCGCAAGCCCGTCGACGTCATCGTCGTTGTCACCCATTCGCGGAGCGGAAAGCATAAGCCTGCGTATACCCTCGTCCGCGAAATTATTCGCCAACGCCTGTGTCAAACCTTCGGCGGAAACCGATTTTTCTTCATATACCCTGCGGCGTATCGCGTATAAACCGTCCACTGCGGTAGCTATCCCTGCGCCATGCATCCCGTAGTTGTTATATTTTCCGCCTGTGGAAATATCGCGGCCGCGTTCAACGCACCCGTCCATTAGTAAAGACTGTAAAGGAGAAGGTAATAAAAAAACCGGTTTCGCGGCGGAAACGATACGCTTTGCTTCAGTCTCGATACGTTCACGATAACAAGCCATAAAATCCTCAAACGCGGTACAGGAAGTTAGCTCCGCTTTGACCGTTTCGGAAAGGATTTTGGGGAAATCCATCGCGTCTATATTGGGGATGTCCATTCCCTTTCCAGGGATAATAAATTCCCAACAAGCGGCGGTTACATAATCACGGGCGTCGTTAAGATCATACCCGAGTGAAACAAGACCGGGTATTACGACGTCATCGTTGTTGTACTGAGGGAAACCCATGCCCTGCTTCGTTAGTTCCGTACCTGAAACGTACAGTGAAAGCGGAGTGTCCTTCGATACCCTGAGATTGATTTTCGGGTCGATAAGATTGATTTCCAAACTGGCTTTTAAACATAAGCCGGTAAGTTCGTTTACCCCGTCCCTACCATCCGGCCTTATTCCCCCAAGTACAAGGCTCTGACCGTTATCACCCTGCTGTACGCCATGATAAAGCTCGTTGTCTTTGTTAAGCGAAAGAAAGGTTTCCGCTAAAAGCTCGTAGGCTTCTTCCTTATTTAAAACGCCGCTTTCGATATCCCGCTTGTAATAGGGATACATATACTGATCAAAGCGACCCACGGTTATGTGGTGGTTACCATTGATCCAAAGGAGAAAATTGAGCAAACGGAAAAACTGGCAAGCTTCGTAAAAAGAAGACGCGCCTTTTTCCGAAATATTTTCAAACACACGCGCCATATCGCCTTTGCCTGCGTTACGCGCTGCTGCGGCGTACTTCCGCGCGAAATTTGAACAAGCGTCGATGCAAACAAGCAGCGCTTCAAAGAACAGCGCGGCTTCCCCGTCGCCTGTACTGCCTGCCAATTTCTCGGCAATCAATTGCCGCCGTTTGGCAAACCCGTCCCGCAGCATTGCTTCGTAGTCGGAAGAAATATTAACGACTTCTCCCCCGTCAAAAACCCAATTTGACGCGTTTACCTTGTCCCATTCCGCTTGTGTCATGATTGACGGGATTTTTTTGACCGTCCGTATCAGCGCGATACGGTCCTCAGGCAATATAACGGCTTTTTCCGCTTCCAACAGCGCGGCAAGCCTACGCGCGGAACGCATAAGCAACGGAACTCCTCCGGCCGAAAAAGCCTCCGCCATATTGTTAAAATCATGATCGACGCGATATTCCTTATAAGAACGTGAAGCCGCTTTTTCGCGTATAAGAAGCAGCCGCTGACTCAACATGCGCAACATCCTCTCTAAAGTACGGACGCAGGGGTATTTTTTTGCTTAAAAATCTCAAGCCTTACATTTACGGCAAGCTCTTCGTTGAAATCCGGAGAGAAGACCATTCCAACAGACTTGTATTTGCCTCCCGCTTTGTGATAGGGCAACAGTTCCACCTGTATAAGATTTTCCGCCCCCTGCGCCAATTCCGCCACGAGTGAAAGGTTTTGAGCCGTGTCGGTTATTTCAGGGATTAATGGAACGCGCAGTATAAAAGGAATCTTGCTTTTTTTAAGCAAATCAAAATTTTCTCTTATAATCACCGGGTCTACGCCCGTGAAGCGCTTGTGGATGGCCGCGTCTGTATGTTTAATATCCATAATGACCAAGTCGCACGTGTTTATTATCGCGGAAAAAACTTCGTTACTCGCGTAACCGCTTGTTTCTATCGCCCGGTGCAATCCTTTCGTGAGGGTAAGCATTTCCAATAAGAATTCCGGCTGAGCAAGGGCTTCCCCGCCGCTAAACGTTACCCCTCCCCCGGAACTCCGTAGTATTTCCGCGTTTTTTAAAACTTTATCCGCAATAACAGAAGCTTCCTCTTCCTCGCCCACTATCCGCTCTGTTCCGTCGGCGCTTTGGATGCGCTGCGGTCCGCCGCGTAAACCTTCCGGGTTATGACACCAATTACATCTAAGCGGACAGCCTTTAAAAAAAACGCATGTGCGGATACCCGGCCCGTCAAAGACTGAAAACTCCTCAATGTTGAAAACCGACCCCTTCATTTTGCGTTACCGCCGTCCGTTTATGCGGGCAATTTCCCCGGGGTCGACTTTAAAATTATGCCCGGAGTCAAGCAGTCCGTTGACTTCTTGGTGCACGTCGGTAAGTTGCGTATAACAAAAACCTTGTATATGCGCAGCTTTCATGATTGCCTTGGTTTGCTTTTCGTAAGTCTTTGCAAGCTCAGAGGCGTCGGCGGCCCCTTCCGCGTAACCCCACGCGCCGTTCCCTGTATCTTTGCACAGCGCCGCGCCGCCATATTCCGTAACCATCAGCGCGGCGTCGGGGATGTCTTGCGGGTTGGTACCCGAAGAAAACAAGCGCCTTCCCATCGGGTAATGGTTTTTATAATCAGCGATATTTAGGAAATCCAAACCCGAACCCCGCAAGTCACTGCTGTAATCATGTATGGAGATGATATCGGTCTGCACGTTTTCCCATCCGTCATTTGTAGAGACAAGGCGGGTCGGGTCAACCGATTTAAGCAAGGCATAGAGGGCTTTGCCAAAATTCTGCTGACGTTTGCTGTCTCGCATTTTCCTGACGCCCCAACTTTCGTTTAACGGAACCCACGCTATTATCGAGGGGTGATTGTAATCGCGCCGGACGAATGAGAGCATTCCGCTTGTGAGGTTTTCAATTTCCGGTAAACCGTAACGGTAGGCGCTTGGCAGTTCTCCCCACACAAGTACCCCGAGCTTGTCAGCCCAGTAATAAAAACGTCTGTCTTCGATTTTCTGGTGTTTGCGTATGCCGTTAAAGCCCATACGCTTAACCGCGTTGATATCGTCGTAAAAAGACTCAGGTGTTGGCGGCGTTAAATCCCCGTCCTTCCAATAGCCTTGATCCAAAATCATCTTTAAATACAGCGGCCGGTTATTGAGCGTCAGTTTGCCGTCTTCCACGGCGATTTTCCTCATCCCGAAATAAGTGTTAACGGCATCCTGTTGCACCCCGTCCTTGGTCAGCGTTAACGCAACATCGTATAAATTGGGATTTTCCGGCGACCAATAATGGATTTCATCAATATAATCAGCGTCGGGCAAGGCAACACTCAGCGTGGAAAGCTGTTCGGAAAGCGTAGTCTTTTGAGACAGCACCACACGCCCTTGATAACTGATTTCCATTTCCAACGCTAAACCATGCGCAAATTCCTCAAGCAACAATTCGATACCGACGCTCGCGTTGTCTATGTCGGGCGTAAAATGGGCGTACTCCATCGCAATCCCGGAAACGCTTTCCAACCATACGGTCTGCCATATGCCGGTTGACGCCACATACCAACACCGGCTCGGCGTTTCTTTCCAATACTGTTTGCCTCGCGATTGGGCGGGGTCCGGCATGTCTACAACGCGCAGCGTGACTTCGGTATCTCCGTCTTTTACAAAACTTGTTATTTCGAACTTGAAGCCGATGTATCCGCCTTTGTGCCCGCCGATATGTATTCCGTTAATCCAAATATCACAGGCGTAATCTACCGCGCCGAAACAAATGAAAGTACGTCCCTCACGCATCCACTTCTCCGCTTTAAAACTACGCTTATACCATACGACCGGGTGGATAGCGGTGTCCCCGACCCTGCTTTTTGCGCACTGATACGCGTAAGGAACGGTAATATGACCGCCGAGCTTATGACCTGTGTCCGGGTATCCCAACCGTATACCTTCGTCGGCATCGTCAAAGCAAAATCCCCATTCACCGTCTAACGATGCCCATGTTTTGCGTTCCCAATCCGGCTGAGGGGAGGTGTTGTGAAAAAGTAACTGCATGAAATTCTCCTTTATAACAAATATATATGTTATATAAAATATTAATGCGTAAATTTTTTTAGCATAAAAGCAAACATTTAATGAGGTTCTCACAAAAAAATATAGCGCATATATGATTTTATGTCAATAAAAAAGCATGGAAATCAAAATATTGGTCATAATCAACAAAATACTTTGAAGCACTCCATGCTTTTATTTTAAATATACTTGTTTTAATGTAAAAATTAAAAACTAATCCTCGTCCGTTTTTACCTGACCATACTCGAAACTCATGTGTATACCCTGCGGATGGTCGCCGAACTTTTCACCGAAGAGGTTTATCCCTCCGCAACGCGGGCTGCCTTCTTTGATGCCAATGCGCACTGTGATATAAGGCTTGCCGGTAAGTTCAAGCTGCTCCAACGTAACGCCGGAGCAATGGTTCCCGTCTAAATAGGAGCCTTGCCTGTTGACCTGCCAATGTTTCAAATGACCGTACTGCGTCAGTGTGTCCGACCACCACTCAGGGTTGTACACGCCGCGATGGTCGCCAAAGTCTCCGGGGCACGACCATGTGCCAATTTCACGCCCGTTAATCCATACGGTGATATCGCTTGGCCAATCCGCTCGATAAAACGGAGCTTCAGAACAGGCTTCGAAAGAAATCGAGCAAGAGACAAGATCGATACTTGAGAGCACTGTGGCGGGGAAGCGATACTCCACATATCCCCTGCTGAACCACAAAAGTTGCGCGCTGCCCCGGTTTTGATGGTAGAACACGCTCGGGTCGTCATCCGCGTTAAAAGACGACTTTTCGCTCACCAACCCGCAGGGCGGTTGAACGTCGCAATCCGTATACTGCCCAATGGGCATGGGAACGGTTATTACATTATGGTCGTTATAAGTGGACTCGTGAATATTGATAGAAATGGTATCGCAATTACGGCTGCACAATTTCATATGCCCGTGGACGCCCGGCTGACGGCGTGTCATGATGAGGCCGCTGTTTTCCAAAATACTGATGTTAATAGCGGCGGTTGATGCCGGGATGTTAAGTTTTTCCGCAATTTCGTGAATATTAAGGCTTCGCTCGTTGAGCATTTGAAGAATGCGAACCCGCAAGGGAGAGGTCAATGTTTTTGCAACGTTTATTAACGCGTCTTTTTCCGTCAACGAAAGGCTTATCTTTTTTAACATAAGTACCTCGCAAGTTTTTTATCTTAGATTATACAAAATATTAAAACCTGCAGTCTATGGAGGTTATCGCATCACGTCGGATCATGTCCTTCCGCGCTTTCGTACATACATTAGGAACAACGCGCTTGCCGGTACGGGCACGCAGGCACATATTTAAAACGGGATTCAAAATTCCCCTCCCCCATTTTGCAATATGTGTTAAAATTAACAGATATGTCGGTGAGATTTAAAATCTACGCGAAAACTATTATAAGGTACGGTGGTTTCCATGCGCGGCGTAAATATGACACGGGGAAAAATTATCAAGCAAATGCTGATCTTCGGTTGGCCCATACTGCTCGGGCTGCTGCTGCAGCAATTATACAACACCGTTGACGCGGTGGTCGTAGGGAATTACGTGGGGAGCAACGCCCTCGCCGCGGTGGGTACCATTAGCGGCTCGTTGGTTAACGTGATTATTTCTTTCGCCATCGGCCTGTTCGCCGGGGCAAACGTGCTTGTTTCGCAATTCTACGGCGCCGGCGAGCATAACAAAGTGCATAATGTCGTGCATATGGAGCTGCTGCTTTCCATCATCCTCGGCGTGGCGCTCGCGGCAGTCGGGTATGCTTTTACGCCGGCGCTGCTCGGCTTGATTAACACGCCGGCGGAAGTAATTCCCGACGCGACGACTTATCTGCGGATATATTTCCTCGGGCTTCCGGCATTGTTTGTTTACAACGCCGGCGCGTCCATCCTCACCGCCCTCGGCGACAGCATACGGCCTTTGATTTATTTAATCATCACCACCGTTTTAAACATCGTCGGGGATTTGGTCTTCGTCCTTGTTTTTGACTGGGACACCGCCGGCGTGGCGTGCGCCACCGTAATCGCGGAAGTGATTTCCGTTTTGATGGTCTTATGGACTATGCGCCGCGCGCAAGGCGGGCACCGGCTTATTTTCAAAGATTTGCGCCTTCACCCCGAAATGCTTAAAAAAGCCGCCGCCATCGGTATACCCGGCGGGTTGCAGGGCACCATCGTCAGCCTTTCCAATTTCGCGGTGCAGTCGTACCTCAACGGGCTCGGCGCGACGACAATGGCGGGCTACAGCGCGTCGAGCCGTATTGACGCCTTCGCGCAAATGCCGCTGCAGGCTATCGCGTTGGTGCTTGCCACCTTCGTCGGGCAAAACCTGGGCGCTCAGCAGGTAGAACGGGCGCGTAAGGGCGTTAAATACGGGGTGCTGCTCAGTATTTTTATCACCATGGGGCTTTCCGCGCTCGCCCTTGTCTTTGCGCGGCCTATGCTTTGGTTCTTTTCCCCCCAGGCGGGGGTGGTGGAAGCCGGGTTGCGCTTTATGTATATGATCACGCCGTTTTATTTTTTGCTTACCGGCGTGAACGTGCTGCCCGGAGCGCTTCGGGGCGCGGGCGACGTGCGTTTCGCCACCATAAGCTGTATCTTGAGCTTTGTGGTGGTACGGCAGATTTATTTGTTCACCATTTCACAAATTAACTACAATATTTCTATGGTGGCGGTGTGCTACCCTGCCACCTGGCTAATCGCCGGTATCGCCATCGCCATACATTATAAACACAGCGACTGGACGAAGTTTGAAAAGGAAAGCTGAATCACGGCGCGGGGTTAGCGTCCCTTTCCCGCCCGTTTTCCGCAATGTGCGTGCCAAAATAAAAGCCGATTATCGTACACAGAATCCTTTCGAGCTGCGTCATGGTTTCGTCCGATACGAAATACTCCGGCAAAAAAATCGACAGGCAGAAGGTTACTACGATTAGCAGCGCTATGATGTCTTTCATTTTGCACATCTTTTTTAACACGGCAAACCTCCCGGTAGAGCGAATCAACTTAATTTTTGACCATCGGAAGCGTTAATGCATTGTGGTGAACGGACGTAGCGTTTTCGGAAAAGAACCCGACGGACAAGGGCGGCGCGTTTTGAAATTCGCGAATGGTTTAATCGCGGATTTCAGTAGTGCCCGAAAGATATCGGCGGCGCAAAGCGCCGGTTTCGCGAAGCGAAACGCATGAGTCGGTTTCGCGAAGCGAAACTTCCGAGAAAACGCAGGGAGTGAACCGTTTACAATGCATAGCTGACGATGGTTACATCTAAATTTGATTCGCTATAATGCATCCCTCGCTTCCAGTATATGCAACCAGTACAAAGCGGCTACGCCGCTTGTTTTCCGCAATGTGCGTGCCAAAATAAAAGCCGATTATCGTACACAGAATCCTTTCGAGCTGCGTCATGGTTTCGTCCGATACGAAATATTCCGGTAAAAAAATCGATAAGCAGAAAGTTACTACTATCAGCAACGCTATTACATCTTTCATTTTGTACGCCTTTTTTGACATGACAAACCTCCCGGCAATTCATCATTCACTGCCAATATATGCAGATATAA
>JAISWA010000264.1 GCA_031271275.1 Clostridiales bacterium
GTACGAAAAACGAATGGAGAAGAGCAAGCCCATTTCAGACGACTATTTTACATGGGTTAATAATCTGGGCGCGCTGCCGAAGTCCGCGCTGGGGATGGCGGCGGCATATTGTTAACGCCAACCAATCATGACCCCAAATAGCCGAGGGAAAAAGTCTCCAAACAGCCGAAAAAGATGCCAAAAAGAAGGAGCGAAAAAAACGCGCACAGAACGAAAGCAAAAAAAACAAGGCGTATACACGCCTTGAAAAGTGATGATAAAGGAAAGTCAAAAGGGAACATCATCATGAAAAGACGGGTCGAAGTGAGTTTCCTTTTTAGAGCGCCAGTCTTTTGAACAGTAAGAAATGTCAAGGTACGCATTACGCAGCGCTTCGCGTTCAGGCGAGCCAGGAACGGACATTTTATATTTCGAAAAAGTAGATCGGCGGTTCATGGCTTCAAATTTACATTCAACCATCTTTGTTAGTTCAACGCACAGGTCGAAAGTATCGCCGTCCAATTCGTAGAAAGCGTCCAATCGCCAAAGAAGAAGTAAAGTTTTAGTAAAAAAAGCGGACGGTAAAAGAATGGATTTCTGATTTTTCATGACTGCCCTCCAATCAACTCCTGCTCGACAATCATTTTAACCATGCGGTCATCCAGAATATTTTTACGGTTTTGGGCGCCGAAAATAAGGGATTCGGTGCAAGCTTTGTTGATTTGGCGGGGGATACCGCCGGAGAATTTAAATATTTCGTCTATAGCGGCTTCAGTAAAAATTTCCCGGCCGGCACCGGCAAACGCGAGTTGTGCGGAAATATATTCATTGGTTTTGGATCGGTCAAGCCTTGCGACAATGCACTGGATGTCGATTCTTTGTCTTATTGCGGCGTAGGATTGAAGTTTCAGCCTATCCCATAAATCCGTTTGACCGCTTAAGATTAATGCCATCGGACTTTGTGAATCCATCTTGAAGTTTAACAGGAAGCGAATTTCCTCCAGCATTTCTTTGCTGAGAAGGTGCGCTTCATCAACGATGGCAACCGGGCGGGTACCGTTTAGGCCCTTCATTATTTCTATTTCCTTATGAAGCTGGCGTTTTGCGTCATTACGGAAATATTTGGCTTCAAACCCCAGTTGTTCCAATAAGTTTTTATAAAAAGTGCGCGGCGTAAGTTTAGAATCAGATAAATAAAGTGAAAAAAAATTATCATGCTGGGTTTCGTCCACAAAACGGCGCAGGGTGGTGGTTTTACCGCAGCCGCTATCGCCAAGTACAATGGCGAATAATTGTTTTTGTGCGGTATATTTCAACCGTTCAATCAGTTCATCATAGTCGCCGGTATAAAGGTTTTTTGAAGGTATGGATCTTGAAAACGGCGTATTGGTGAAGTTATAAAATGTTTCAAACATTAACCTCACCCCTGTCACATGGGTGAGCGGGAATCGAAGATTCCGACCCGTCGCTTTTACTTTTATCCTCTTTATTTATCTGAGCATAGCTAATTGCCCGCTGTGCCGACAACCGATGTTTTTCATACCGCTTTTGTTTTTCATCCAATAATCGTGAGGTTTCCGGCTTAATATCGATCATATGCTCCGGCAGCTTGGGGCGCGGCCCGGTGTGTGTGCCAATAATCAACTCTTTAATACGGAAAGATGTATTGAAATGGTTGTCCTCGACAGTAAGGATGCTTGTATCAGCCGGATCGTAAACGATATCAACGGTCCGCCCGATATAAATCACACCGACTTCGTATTTTTTAGCTTGAAAACTAATACATCCGGATTTATCGACTTTTCTTTGCTCTAAGCGCAGAAAAGCCCTTGCGACGGTATCTGCGGGCAAGAACCTAAGCGGTGACTTTGATGAGGTGTAAGCTGTTTCCGGCGAGGTGTTTATGCCGGAGTGTTCCTTATTGTGATAGCATTCGGCAAGCCAAACGTTGAAAAGGATGTTGATTTCCGATAAGTCTTGCGGGCGTTTTAAATCGGATTCGGCCAAAAAAGAATCCAGCGTCCTATTAAAGCGTTCAATCTTGCCCTTTGCTTCCGGCGAGTACGGCGCGGTAAAGATAAGTTTTATATCCAAAACAGCACAGGCGCGCTCCATCCATTTATTACGGAATTGCTTACCGTTGTCGAAATATAACCGCTTTGGAATACCATGCTTAAGAATCGCTTTGCGCAGCGAATCCTCGACAATGCTTTGGTCGAAGTCGTGGTAAAATTCGCCGTGGATGATGTAACGTGTAGCATCGTCAATAAACCCGACAAAATATAATTCTTTCGATTTAATAAACCCGCAGTGCTTGATGTCCGCCTGCCACATATCGTTGCGCTCAAGGCGGGTAAATCTTCTTGCCGCAATGCCCGGCGATTGATACAGCTTCATTTGAGCCTTTGCATAACCGGCTTCACGCAGCCTGTCCTGCAGCGTTGAACGTTTCAAAAACCCTTTGGGCGCTTTCCCCTCCATTTCGAGGATTTCAATAATTTGCGGCACACTGCGCGACGGAACTTCTCGCCGTAATAAAACTGCTTCCTTCACCAATTCACCGGGAATCAGCTTCCGCGAGGCAACCGAACCGGATTGGTATTTTAGACCGTCTATGCTGTCTTGGGCATAACGATTAAGCCAACGGTTGATGGTTTTTCGGCTTACCCCCGCCAATCCGCAGGCTTCACTTTTAAGAAGTCCAATTTTTCCGCTATCGGCGTTTTCTTCTATCGCCAACAGTACAGGACTGATGATTTTGTACCGCTCGAAAGCGGTTTCGTCATGCTTGTTGTGTTTCTCCATCCCACAGACCTTCTTTCTCCAAAATTTTTGCTGCGGTTGGAGTTTACAACGCCCGCTATCCGGCGGTCGCGCCCGAACGGGTACATATCTGATGAGAAAAAAGCCAGTTGCACGAATTGACTACCGCCCGCACCATTTCCCTAAACGCGGGCGGGTTATTGAAGCTCACTCCATACCTTGCGGCAAGGGTCAGCAGAACCGACATAAAGTACGGTTTTATTGCTCCCCACCACCCTCGGATTCGCCTTTCGGTATTATCGCCGCAGACCTTTTTACCCTGTCCGGTGATTATATTTTCTATGGGTTCCGCGCCGTAGCGCTTATACGGTACGATACAGTCGGGTAACTCATGATGGATGCGTCCGCATTTTTCACACCGTAACCGACGGATTATCATTACTTGCTTTTCATTTTCATTTTTATAGAGAACCCGCTGCCTTGTTCCGCGTACCAACAAAACCGTTTGACATACTGGGCAGCAACTTGTTTCACTTGTCGTGACAAAAAATAAAACCGCCCTGCTCTTCAAGGCGGTAGTTATTTATTATTACCATTCTACACCCCTCGGGGCGTATTATAGCTTATTTCATCGCCCGCTATTTGGGGACAGTTTGTTCGGCTGTTTGCGGTCATTGGCGCTCGGCTGTTTTTGGGCATACTGGTAATAACAGCAGAGTTTAATGGATAAATTATATTCGTTTTGCCGTGGAGAGTCAAGAAATATCGCGATAACCATGCAACAAAAATAGAAATCCGAAAGTCACCACACGCGCGAAAAAATGCCCGATACGCTAATGAGCAAGCAGTGCATAGGTCAATACCTTTTCGGTATCGACCTATGCGGCATGTTGGGGAAATTCTTCCCCAAACCCCTTAGCGTTGAGGGCGTAAACCGCCCTCAACTTGAATCCGGCTTCGCCGTCTGCTGACCCCCTTGTGGTATGTCGCTCCGCATCAGATTTACATGCCACGTCCGCGTGGGTTGTCGCGTCTTTTGTCCAAGTCGAGCAAGCGGTAGGCGTTAGATTTTGCTGCGCAGAGGTCTTTGAATTTTTGGTTCGCCGTTTTGTATTTAGTATAGAGCGAACGCCGCTGTTTTTCGAGTTCCGCCCATTGCTCACGGAGCTGATTTATGCTCGGAAGTTTGCCGCTTTTCCGAACGGAATTGTGTTCATTGAAGTATTTTTTCGCGGCTTTGTGCAATGTGATGTCGGCGCGGTTGGCT
>JAISWA010000020.1 GCA_031271275.1 Clostridiales bacterium
GTCCGGTAGAACAGCATGTCAAAGCTTTGCGTTTCCGGTAAGGCGTAGGTGCCGCCCTCGTATTGGTAAGGGGTCAGCGCCCCCGGCATAAAATTATCCGCGGCGGATTCAAAACCCTCAAAATTATCCAAAGGGACCAACGCCCCCCGCATGGCCAAATTGACCGGCACGTCCCGCGAAACCACCATCGCCGCGTCGGGCCCGCGCCCTGCCACAATCGCCTGCATCAGCACGTTGGAGCCGCTTATCAGGGAAAGGTTTACCTTAATACCCGTCGCCGGGGTAAACATGCCGTCAATCAAACGTTTAATTACGTTTGCCTGGTCCCGCCCTGAGGCGGTGCTTCCGCTTGAGATATCAGAAAGGCTTACCCATACTTCCAAGGGCTTTTGCGCTTTGTCGGCGGTTACGCCCAACGCGTTATACCCGCCCGAAAAAGACGAAAAAAACATTTGCGTCCGGTAAAGCAGTTGGCTGAAAAAATTCCCGCCGGCTTCGGGGGCGGACACATCCGGGCTGTAAAGGGCGAACCAGTCCATCTCAAGCGGCTGAGAGCGCATTTCCAATACCCACGTCGCCATGGAGCTTATGCCGCCGTAATAATTTTCCAAGCGCGCGGGGATTTTATCCGGGTCGTCCACGAACACGCGAAGCTGTTGGGCAAGCTCCGCCATGACCGTTCCCGCGTTGCCGCCGGAACCTTCCCCGTACAGGGCGTTAATGTCGGCGGCACATTTGTCCAACCGTGCGGAAATGGCGGCAAAGGCGTCGATTAAGCCGGGGATTTTTAAGTCAAGCAGGAAATCGCGGTTTAAATCGAGGGTAACCCGGGAGGAATCCGCGTTGGAACCGGTGATTACGATAATTTTCCGGTACCACTCGTTCATTTCCGCCACAAGGGAATCGGCTTCCCGCAGGGGTTCTTCCTCTGCGCCAAGCACGGCTTCGATGGAAATGGCATGGCGGCCTTTCGTTAAAAATATTTTGTAAGGCGCTCCGGCGTCGTCCGCCGCGCCGGTGACGTACCAGGCGGGCTGATTGGGGAAACGCACGCCGCCCAGTTCCGCAAAAGGAATTTCCCCGTCCACGTAAACCGCGCGGGTGGAGTACATACCGCGCTTCATGTTTTGCTTTACCTTAAACGCCAGATGGTAATAGCCGTCTTGGGGAACTTCGGCGTAGTAAGTAAGGGTCTGCCCCGGCTTGTTCCATGTGTCGCGGCCTATGGTGTTGTAGCGCGTAAGCGCGGGATGGGAAGGGGAGATAGACGCGCGGCTTTTGTCATAGGTGGGGAACAGGGTGTTGGAGGATTTTAAGCCTGCCAGTTCCGCTTCAAGAACAAGCATCTGACCGGAAGAATCGGACCGGGAGGGCTGATAATACTCGGAATACGGTACAGGGCTTTCAGACCGCCGGAAACAAAGGGAAATAAATTCGGCGCGTTCCAGGCGGGGAGCAAGGGAAACGGTATGGGAGCCTTCCGACAAGTAGAACGAAAGGGGCCCGGAGTATTTCCCCAGGGAGTCGGTAACGAATGAAGTCTGGGCTTCAAACAGCTCCGCTTGCCTGGGGCGTGTTTCGTTGCCCGCGGCGTCAAGGGGGAAACGCCCGTTAACGGTTTGGGTTTCGTCTGCCCACAGGCGCGGAAGGACGAACATTTCCGCGTTTTTATACGGGGCTTCGCCGTCGATTAGCAAAAAGGTTTCTATATCATTGACCCGGCCCTCCACGGCGCGGTAGGTGATTTCCAGATGATAAAGCCCGGCGTTGGGTACGGAAAAACGCCATTCGCCCTGCTGCTGATTTTGGGTGTCGATAAAAATTTCCCCCAAGCCCTGCGGCGCGGAGGAATACTGCGCAAGGTACCGGGCGTAGGCGTCGTCAGTATGAGGGAGGGGCGTATTGGACACGGCTTCGGGATTCCAACCGGCGTTTCCCGCCGAACAGGAAGCGCAGGCAAGGGTTACAGCCAAGGCTGCGGTTAGAACCACGAAACGTTTTTTCATACCGGCACCTCGATTCCGGGGCTATGTTGGTGTAAACGTTTACGCAACGATTACGCGCCCACCGAATTATGCCGCTTATTATATCAAACATTTTCACAACAATGTCAAGGGATTTATAAAAATTTTTGTGAAAACGGCTATCATTTTTGACAATTCGCGGGGTTTGCCTTAGAATCAGCGGGTGAACGGGTTGCGATAACGTTTTCTGAATTTGACGAGGAGATGAGTTATTTGAAATACCCCAAAATTATTCTTCTTACGCTGTTTGTTTTTACGATTCTTTTTTGCGCCGCCTGCTCCTCCGCTCCCTATGAAATCACCCGCAACGGGCTCACCTGCCTGTTTGACCCGCAGACCGGCTTCATTAGGCGAATTTCAAACGGCAGCCAAACGTTAAACTTTGACGGCGTGGTTATCGACGTAGGGTTCGACACCGGAACGGACAGCGCCTACCTCTACACCCAAGCCGGGTTCTTTGACATCGGGGCGTTGGAAACATGGACGCTCCCCACGGTCTACCCCCGCAAGAAACCCATGCCCGAGTATGAAATAACGGAAATCACCGAAACCGAAAACGGCGTGAACGTGGGCTTCCTTCGGGACGGGCTGCACATCCTTTACCAATATACCTTTCAACCCGACGGCTTGCGCGTCAGCAGCCGGATAAGCTCCCGGCGCGAGGGTTCCGTCGAGCTAAACGGCGTCGCGTTTATCACGCGAGGCTTAAATTTTGAAGGGGAAACTTTTTTTGAATACCCCGGCAACACCCCGCCGGGGGAAATATCCATAAGCGGTTCCTTGTACCGGCCTTTCGTTTCGGACTACTGCGCAAGCGCGACAGTGCTAAGGGACGGCAAGGAAGCCGTCAATTTAATTTTCCTGGACGACGAGGAAAAATGGGGCACCGGCGTTTACGAGGACGAAAACGAAAACGCCTGCGCGATACATGTTGCCGGGGTTCTTTCCCGGATGGAACCGGGGGAAGCGTTGGACGTCGGCGGGCTGTTTATCCAACTGACCGCAGGGCGGGACCGGTACGCCGCGATACGGGAGCATTACAAAAGCCTGGGCTACGCCGCGCCCCAAAACGGAAAAAACGACGGCCCGGTTTATTCGGCGCACCCCTCCGGCACGATGGACACCGGTTTTACGCATTTAAAAACCCTTACGGAATTTGCGGAATACCTGCCGGCGCTTTCCGAAACCGGAATTAAAAACGTTTGGCTGCTTCCGGTGTTTTTGCACCCGGGCGACTCCGTTTACGAAAGTATCGACCAGTCGGTCATCGACCCCCGTTACGGGGGCGAGAAAGGCGCTATTGACTATACCGCCGCCGCCCATGCGCTAAACATGCGGGTGCTGTTCGACTACGTGCCTCACGGCCCGCGCCCGACCGAGCCGCTTGCCGCCGGCAACCCCGACTGGATTTCCAAGACCCGCAGCGGCGAAAATCAAATCGAATGGGAATGTGTGTCCTTCGACTATAACAACCCGGAATACGCCCGCTATACAACGGAGTTGGTAAAAAATCACGCCGCTGTGCTCGGGGTGGACGGCGCGAGGATTGACTGCTCCATGGGCGGCTTGCCCAACTGGAACGAGCAGCCGCCATACCGCGCTTCAAGCAGCGGCATTTCCGCCGGAATCAACATAGTAAGGGCGATACGGGAAGGGTTTGAAAGCGGGGGCAAAACGCCGATGATTCTGCCCGAAAACTTTCACCCGATACCTTTGTACGCGGAGTACACGGACATTTTCTACGACATGCCCCTCTACCGCACGATGTATACGTTAAACGGGCGACTGGATTCCGAAACCATTTCCGAAACGGAATACGTGAAAATTTTGCAGGATTGGCTTTGGGCTGAAAGCGAGTCCACGGTGGAAGGCATTGCGCGGCTGCGCTTCCTCGGCAACCATGACACGGTGGACTGGACGTTTGACGCGGCGCGCCCCCAGGCCGTGTACGGCACGGAAAAGGCAAAGGCGATGTGGGCGCTTATGTCTTTTATCGACGGAGTGCCGATGATTTACCAAGGGGACGAAAACCCGGAAGCTTACGGGCTTAGGGGCGAAAACCTTGCGGGGTTTTTTAAGCGGCTTTTTACCGCGCGGGCGGAGTTTATCCCGGAGGGCGCGGGCATCGAATACTTTGACATAGGCTTGCCGGTTTTTGCGTTCCGGCGGTACGCCGGCGATACGGAAACTTTCGCGCTAATCAATTTCTCAGGGGAGGAACAGACGGTTGACCTTCCCGAAGGGTTTTCCAAACTGGCCTTTTCGGAAAAAACTTCCCCTAAAGGCGGTACGGTCACCCTCGGCGGATACGGATTCGCGCTTTTAAAATAGCGCGCGCCTTAAAACCTAAGACGAATGAAATGAGGATGTAGGATGGAGTGTTATATCAAAAATTACCCGAGGCCGCAGTTTGTGCGCAAGGAATGGGAAGATTTAAACGGCGGGTGGGCGTTCGCCTTTGACGGGGGGGATTCGGGCGAACGGGAGTGTTGGTTTAAGTCCTTCCCCTCCGGGATGAAAATTAACGTGCCCTTTACATACGAAACCGTCCTGAGCGGCATTAACGACGAAACGCCGCGCGAAATTGTCTGGTACGAAAGAGACCTTCCGACGCGACCCGAAGCCGGAAAACGCGCCGCGCTCCATTTCGAGGGCAGCGATTACGAAACCAAGGTGTGGGTCAACGGAATTTTTATCGGTATTCATACCGGGGGGTACGCGCGGTTTTCTTTTGACATAACCGGAGCGCTTGCGGAGGTTGGCGCGAACAAACTCACCGTAAGGGTGAGGGACGCAAAGGACATCCGCCAACCGAGGGGAAAACAGCGTTGGACAGACTATAGTTTCGGCTGTTGGTATACGCAGAC
>JAISWA010000024.1 GCA_031271275.1 Clostridiales bacterium
TCGTCAATCGCCGCTATTTCGTCGAGCAATTCATGCAATCGGGGCCGCCCGTATAAATCTACGCCGTACAGCGCCGTGTCCTGAGCGACCAAAACCAATTCCCGCGCCCCGCGTTTAACAAGCGCCGCGCATTCCGCCACAATATTCTCAAAATGCCTGCTGCGGTAGGGACCGCGTATGGACGGGATTGTACAGTAGGTACAGCGGTTGTTGCAGCCCTCGGCAATCTTTACATGAGCCACGTGGGAGACGGGGAGCAAAAGCCGTTTTTTATAAAAATCGCCGGCATCCGCGGCGGTTGGTTTCAGCTTTTTATTTAACCGCACCGCGTCTAAAATTTTATCGTACTCTTTTACCCCGAGCACCGCGTCCGCTTCCGGTATTTCCTTTAAAACTTCATCCCTGTACCGTTGTGCCATACACCCGGTTACGATTAATTTTTTACACGCGCCGACGCGCTTGTACTTCGCGAGTTCCAACACGGTTTCAATGCTTTCCCGCACCGCGTCGCGTATAAAACCGCAGGTGTTGACGATAATCACTTCCGCTTCTTCCGCGTCGTCCGTGATTTCGTAACCCGCCTCGCGGAGCAGCCCGCCCATAGCCTCGCCGTCCACCCGGTTTTTATCGCAGCCAAGGGTTAAAAGGTATACGCCCACCGTGACTAAACCCTTACGCCGCGCCGCAACTCATACGCCTTAACGCAATTTTCCAACAGCATGGCGACCGTCATGGGCCCGACCCCTCCGGGTACGCGGGTGATATAGGACGCTTTTTCAAAGCAATCTTTATAATCCGCGTCCCCGCAGATTTTTTTGCCTTCAAGCCGGTTGATGCCCACGTCGATAACCACCGCGTTTTCCTTTATCATGTCCGCCTTGACGAACAGCGGTTGGCGTACCGCCGCGATTAAAATATCCGCCTGCCTGGTGATTTCGCGCAAATCCCGCGTATGGCTGTGGCAGACGGTGACGGTAGCGTTTTGTTGCAGCATTAACATGGCCAAGGGCTTGCCGACCACATTACTGCGCCCGAGAATCACGCAGCGCTTTCCTTTCATTTCGATGTTACTTTCCTTTAACATGGCAACCACCCCCGCGGGCGTCGCGGGCAGAAACGCCGCGGTCCCTGCCATCACCAAGCCCGCGTTGTACGGGTGAAGGCAGTCCACGTCTTTCAGCGGGTCAACCCGGCAGACGGCTTCGTGCATATCCAGATTGGGCGGCAGCGGATTGGGCTGCTGTATTAAAACGCCGTCTATGTCGCCGTCCGCGTTGAGCTTATCAATCAGCGCGAGCATTTCCTTCTGCGAAACATTTTCCTCGAGTTGGTGAAAGACAAAACGTATTCCGGCTTCGGCGCAAGCTTTTTCCTTGTTCCGCACGTACACCAACGAAGGCGCGTCGTTCCCCGCCAATACCACCGCAAGCGCGGGCGGGCGCTCCAGTTTCGCGACGCGCGCTTTGACGCGTTCCCGTATAACCGCCGACAGCGCTTTCCCGTCTATAATTTGAGCCATATGTTCTCCTTTTTACACGTTCGCGGCATAGTCCGTCACATATTCCTCATAGGTAATCAATATCTTCCTCGGTTTTACGCCGTCCTCCGGCCCCACGATACCCCTCGCCTCCAAATCGTCCATCAGCCTTGAGGCGCGGTTGTACCCGATGCGGAACCGTTTTTGCAAGAGCGTGGTGGAAGCCTTCCCTTTTTCAATCAAAAACTCCACGGCTTCGGTAAAATACTCATCCAAATCCTCGTCGCCGGGCTGCGAGCCGTTCTTGCCCGCCGGCGCCGTTACCTGCGCGATCATTTCCTCCGTATATTCCGTAAACTGCTGCGCTTTCAAGAACCCTACGACGCTTTCCACTTCCTTGTCGGAGATAAAGCCGCCCTGCAGGCGTATGGGCTTCGCCTGCCCCGGCGGAAGGAACAGCATGTCCCCTTTGCCGAGCAGCTTTTCCGCGCCGTACATATCGAGCACCGTGCGGGAGTCTATCCCCGACGAAACCGCGAAGGCAAGCCGGGAAGGGATGTTTGCCTTAATGAGCCCCGTGATGACGTCTACGGAAGGGCGCTGGGTGGCGACGATTAAATGTATTCCGGCGGCGCGCGCCTTTTGCGCGAGGCGGCAGATGGCCTCCTCCACTTCGCCCTTGCAGGTCATCATTAAATCGGCAAGCTCGTCTATGATAATAACGATTTGCGGCTGAAAATTTTCCTCGTCGCCTTCTTCGGTTTTAAGGGCGTTGTAGCCCTTTAAATCGCGGACGCCCTCCTGCGCGAACAGCGCGTACCGCTTTTCCATCTCTGCCACCGCCCATTGCAGCGCGCCGGCGGCTTTTTTGGGGTCGGTCACCACGGGAATCAGCAAATGCGGTATTCCGTTGTATACGCTCAGCTCCACGACTTTAGGGTCAACCATCAATAATTTGACTTCGTCGGGCCTTGATTTGTACAAAAGACTGGTGATAAGCGTGTTGATGCACACGCTTTTGCCCGAGCCCGTGGCACCCGCGATAAGTAAATGGGGCATTCTCGCCACGTCGGTTACGACAGGGTTGCCCGCGATATCTTTCCCTATGGCAAACGTAAGCCTCGACGGGAATTTTTTGAAGGAATCGTCCTCTATAATTTCCCGCAGTAAAACCGGCTGCGGCTCTTTATTGGGAATTTCTATCCCCACGGCGGCTTTGCCCGGGATAGGCGCTTCGATACGGATGCCCTGCGCCGCGAGGGAAAGCGCCAAATCGTTTGAAAGGTTCGCGATTGCCGCGACTTTGACGCCCGGGCCGGGCGAAAGGTCGTAACGCGTTACCGTGGGCCCGACGCTTACTTCGACTACTTTAGCCTCCACGCGGAAGCTGCGGAGCGTCTCCTCTAAAATGCGCGAGTTTTCCAAAATCTGCGCGCGGGATTCGGTCAGGTTCGCGGTTTGGTTTTGCGTCAGCAGGTTAACCGGCGGGAGTTGGTAGCCCTCGTACATACGGGAAGTTTCCATGGGAATGGACACCGGCTCGCTTTTCCCCCTTTTACGGGAGGCGTTTAAGGCGGTGGGCAGTTGGATAATATTTTTCCCGCTTACAGGGTTCGGGTCTTCGTCAAGGTCGAAGGGCGGCACGTCCCAGTCGTCGCCGTCGGGCTGCTCGACCAGTCCCTTGACCATAATGCCGCTGTCCATATCCTCTATGGCTTCCGTGTCTTCGAAAAGGGAAACTGACCCTTCGCGCTCCATATCCACCTCTTTGGGCGACGGTTCAAGGGACGTGGAAAATTCCCGTGATGAAAACGTAGGGTCTTCCTCTACCGGTTCCCGCGTGTGGATGTCTATTACGGCGCTTTTGGGTTTTACCCTGGCCGCGCCGCGCGGCGGCACCGTGCCGGGCGTTGTTCGCCTTTGTTCAAGTTCTTCCTTAATAAGTATCACGCGCTTTGGCTCTCGCCCGGTACGCTCGTCGTCGTTTATATTAAAAATTAAAGGGTCGTCTTTGCCGCCGGATACCTTCGCGCGGCGGGGGGCGGGCTTGGGTTGCTCCGCGCGAACCGGCGGGGTTATTGTGCTTTCGCTCTCCGGCTCGTCGCTGTAGTAACGGGCGTCCCTTGCGCTGTTAATATAGGCGCGGGCGGAGCCGAACGCCTTCGGTATTAAATAGGTAAAAGTCCTTCCCGTTATCAACACCAGTACGATTAAACCCCCGGCAATAAGCGCGATATAAGCGCCCGGCGTACCGAGCAATCCGCGCAGCAGGTTCCCCAACACCGCGCCGAAAAACCCGCCGTTTACCGGCGCGCCCTGTCGGTAGGCGGCGGAAAAGTATTCAAGCACGCCGGAATACCGGGGCATTTCCTTTAGGACGGAAATATGGCAGACCGCCAACGCGCACCAAAAAAATACGCCCGCTTCCACCGTCACGCGCGAAGGTACCTTGCGCGCGCTTGAAAACAATGCGTATACGGAAAGCGCGATTACCGCAACCGGCAGCACGTAAGCGCCGAACCCGAACAAACCCACCGCTACTCCGCGGACGAATTCGCCAAGCATACCCGCGCCCTTATCTACATAAACTGAAATGAACAGCAAAATACCCAACGCCGCTGTGGCAAGATGCCGCACTTCCATAGCGACAGGGTTTTGTTTGTTAACCGGCTTGCGTTTTGAGGATGCGGAGGTTTTGCGGGGTGAAGCCTTTGACATATAAAATCACACTCTTTTGGGAATTGCGGTGGAAGTATATCATCATTTGCAGGCACTGACAAACCAAAGACCTGCCGTTAAACAAAAAGTGCTTTTGTGAAGCGCTTCAATACGTATCTTCCGCCGGGAAATGCGGCATACTACAATTAAACGTACTTTTAGCCACGAACATTACATGTCAAGGGGAGTAGCTATGAACAAGCAGAAATTGCGCACTATAATCGGAATGAACATCCGAAACGAACGCATGGCCCGTAACATGTCTATGGATGAATTGGCGGAACTGCTTGAACTTTCGTCCGGCTTCGTGGGGTTGATAGAAAGAGGGAAACGCGGCGCGACTTCGCTCACGCTGCATAAGCTTGCGGATGTGTTCGGCACCACGGTGGACAACATTTTTTACGGGGCGGAAGGTTCCCTGTCTTTACGGGAGGAGCCGGAGAGCAGAACGAAGACCATGCGCGCCAAGGTCAGCAGTCTTATCGCCGACCTTACCGAGCCGGAAATGGAGTTCGTCATCCGGATAATAAAGGGCATTAAGCGAATGAATCATACGATAGTAATACGGGACGACGAAGAAGATGACGATGAGTAATACTTCTGTAATTAAAAATATGCAAATTTGAAACAGTAAGGCTGTATTATAACCGCGCAAACGCGGTTTTTTTGTTATTCCAATTAGAAATGTGTATAATGTGGAAAAAAATAACGCGCGTTAAATGCCGCGTCACAAGCGTCATACATTTTAAGGAGGGACAAGCGACTGGAACCTTTATTTAATCTGCAGCATGTGCGGAAAATTTATCGCATGGGAGAAGAAAAAATTATCGCGTTGGACGACATAAACATCACGTTTGAAAAAGGGCGTACCTATTGCCTGCTTGGCAAGTCGGGCTCGGGCAAGTCAACGTTGCTCAACATGCTTGCCGGGCTTGAGAAACCGTCGAAAGGGACAATCCTTTTCAAGGGCAAGCCCCTTGAGAAATTGAACGAGACGCAGCTCGCGCTTTACCGTCAAAAGTATATCGGTTTCGTATTCCAATCTTACAATCTGCTCCCCACACTCACGGCGCTTGAAAATGTTACGCTGCCGCTGATTTTTCGCAAAGTTTCCAAAAAAAACCGCACGAAACGCGCAAAGGAAATGTTAAAATCGGTAGGTCTTTCCGACCGCGCCAGGCACAAGCCCTCGGAACTCTCCGGCGGTCAGCAGCAGCGCGTCAGTATCGCGCGGGCGTTTATCAACAACCCGTCGGTGGTGTTCGCGGACGAGCCCACCGGGAACCTTGACACAAAAACTACGTTGGAAATGATGGGACTTATCACGGGAATCGCCCGAGAGCATGAGCAGACGCTGATAATCGTTACGCATAACGAGGAGCTTGCGCAGTACGCGGACCAAATCATTCATATCCGCGACGGGAAAATCGAGCGGGTGGAGGACAATGAAGTCAAAATGGACGTGGTACTGCCCGCGGAGGAAAAATAACTACAAATTTGGAGGTAAGTATGAGAAAGTTTTTAACACTGACTAGCATTTTGGTTTTTACCATGATGGTATTTGTTTCACCTGTGAAAGCGGGAGAGGAGGAAACGGAAACGCCTACCCCGACGGAAACGCCCGCGTCGGCACTTTGGCCCGAGATGCAGAGTTTATACGACCAAATTCAAGAGTTGAAGGAGCAAATGAACGCGGCCCCCACGCCGCGCCCCCCCCAACCCACGCAGGTCCCCGCCGTGTACGCGCCGTTAATCAAGCTGTTTTCCCCGCAGAATATCACCATGGGGCAGGACGAAACGGTCAACCAAATCGTAACGATTAAAAACATAGGCACCTCGGTAGCCAACAGCGTGCTGGTGCAGGCCCAGCCCGCCGCCGAAAGCCCGTTTACGGTCGAAATCATGGACGACACGCAAAACATGGGCGCTATTAACGAAAACAATTCCAAGGAAATGCGCATTCGCATTGTTACCGACAAAGACGCCAAGCCGGGCGCTTATCCAATCAATCTGAAATATTTTTACAAAGACCGCAATCAGGAAAACAAGTCAAGCGAAGACACGATTTTGGTACGCGTTACCGGCGAGGAGGAAAAACCGGAACTCGCGGCGATAACCATGTCCAATTTTAGCGCGAGCAGGCAATGGATTATGCCCGGCGACAGCTTCACCCTCACGGCGGATATTGAAAATGTGGGTAAGGGCGAAGCCCGCTCCTTACTGGTCACCACCGAGACGTCCAACCCCGAAAGCCTGTATGTAATAAGTGAAACCTACTCCTCTTTTTTCACCAACATGGAGAGCGGCCATAAAAGCGAGCTAAGCTACGTGTTCGATACCTCCGAGCTTGCAAGGGGAACGTATACTATTACGTTTAAAGCTTCCTATACGGACGAGGAAAACGTAAAGCAGGAAGTCGTAATAGGAAGGTATCCCGTCAACATGGCAACCCCGCCGGATGCTACCCGCGCCACCGTGGAAATACAGGAAATGAGCGCCCCCGCCGGTGAAATCGGCGTGGACGAAAGCGCGCTGTTTACTTTTCAGGTGTTCAACAACGGCCCGGAGGACGCAAAAAATGTAAAGGTAACCGCCAGCGATTACGACACCGCCGCCGTAGTGCCCAAGTCCACCAATGTTCAGCTAATCAACGCCCTGCCCGCCGGTACGGGCAGGCTGCTTTCCTATACCTTCGCGCCTACCGCCGGGGCAAAGACCCAGAGCTATACGGTAAAATTTACGGTGGAATATGAAACCGGCCAAAAAGCCGACGACGGAACCGTGGTGAAAGATACCTTCGAGCAGTATGCCTCCTTCAGCGCGTACAACCCGGAGGAGGAAGAAGAAAAAACCACCGAGGACGACGGCAAGTCCAATAAGCCGAAGATGATCGTTTCGGCGTATTCCATCGACCCCACTATCGTATCAGCGGGCCGCGAATTCGACATGCTCCTGACCTTCCAGAACGCCAACAGCGAGAAAAGCGTTAAAAATATCAAAATCACCCTGGAAGCCGTGGAATACACCGAGGGCAAAGGCGCGGTTTTTACGCCGGTAAGCGGAAGCAATACCCTCTACATTGACGAAATGCCGCCCAAGGGCGAGGAGTCCCGCACGCTCAGAATGTTCGCGGTGCCTGACGCGGACCCGAGAACGTACAATATAAAAGTCAATTTCGGTTATCAGGACGAGGAATATAACGACTATACCGAAAGCGAGCAAATCAGTATTCCGGTAAAACAAATCACCCGGTTGGAGCTTTCCGAATTATATCTTGAGCCCACCTATAACATGGGGGATCAGGTATACCTGAGTATCAACGTAAACAATACGGGTCGCGTAAACCTCTATAACCTGCGTATGGCTATCGAGGGCAACTATGACGTGTCTCAGGCGGATTATTTCATCGGCAACCTCGCCCGGGGGAACTCCGCTTCGTGGGAGGGCATCATCATACCCCTTGAGGCGGGTCCGCAGGAAGGTACGCTCGTGGTATCCGGCGAGGACGACGCGGGCGAGGTGGTGGAATACCGAAGGGAATTTGGTTTCGAAGTGTTGGAAATGAATTTCGAGGAAGGCATGGGCGGGGACATGATGGGTATGGACATACCCGGAATGGAGATGCAGCCGGGTATGGAAGGCGGCGGGGAACAGCCCCAAGGCTTTTTCGCCCAGGCCCTAAGTTTTGTAAAGCGCCCCTATGTATGGGGACCCGCCGCCGGCGTCGTTGTTGTCGTCATTGTCGCGGCAGTAGTGTTGGCAAGGCGCAAAAAGAACCGGGTGGACTTTGATGAGTAGCCGTGACATTTTCGGCATGTGCCTCAGAAATTTATTTAAGCGCAAGCTGCGGACGTTTCTGACGATTCTCGGCGTGGTGATAGGCACGGCCTGTATCGTGGTAATGGTTTCCATGGGGCTTGCCGCTGACGCGAACTTCCAAAAAATGCTCGAGAATTTCGGCGATATCACCTTGATCAATGTCTGGGATTATTCGGGCATGAATTACGGCAGCACCGTCAATGTCATATCCTCCTCCCAGGGCGGCGGCGCAACGCCCCCCAAATTAGACGACAATATGTTGGCGAAGTTTGAGGAAATACCCGGCGTGGTGGTCGCTACGCCTTTGGAACGGGGGAACCTCTATTTCAAAAGCGGGAAAAATGTAATGGACGGCTATATGTGCTACGGCATCAAAGCGGAAGCTATGTCGGCTATGGGATTGGTACCGGCGCAAGGGCGGCTGCTTCAGGAAGGCGACCAATACGAAGTGGTGTTCGGGTTCTACGCGGAAGCCATGTTCAGGGACCCCAACGACCCGAACGGGTGGGACCGCCAGTGGATGGTGCAAAGCGAGCAGATGGAATACGTCCCCTTGGTGGATATTTTTAACGACAAGATTACCATGTCTTACGACCAGAACTATATCTGGGGCAATCAAAACATGGAGCAGGAGTTCGACCCCTTTGACGAAAACGCGCCAAAACCCATAAAGCCGTATAACATAAACGTGGTGGGCTTACTGGAAGAAAAAAAGGACAGTATGCTTGACCAAGGCATTTTCTTCGACATAGAAATCTTCAAGCGGCTGAGGGACGAAGGGCAGAAGCAGAGCCAGTCCAACAATCAGGAGTACGGCTGGTACTCGGCGATTAAAGGCTCCCAGCAGACAGGTTATCAGGAAGTGTATGTGAAATGCGCCAACATAGACGTGGTCAAACAGGTTAACGATAAAATTAAGGAACTGGGCTTCAGCTCCTATTACCCGGCGCAGCAGGTGGACGAACTGCGGGCGAGCAACCAAAGCACCCAAAATTTATTGCTCGGCGTAGGCATTATGTCGCTGATCGTCGCCGCCATCGGAATAGCCAACACCATGATTATGTCCATTTACGAGCGCACCCGGGAAATCGGCGTGATGAAAGTAATCGGCGCGGCAATCCGGGACATACGGTGGATGTTCCTTTTGGAATCGGCCATGATAGGGCTGCTCGGCGGCTTGTTTGGCGTGGGGCTCAGCTACTTCGCCTCTTACGCCTTTAACAACTGGGGGATTTCCCTTACCTCTCAGCCCGGTATGGAGTATTATATGCCGGAAGCGGAAGAAGGCGTAAAAAACATCGTTTCATTGATTACGCCCTGGCTTTCGGCGCTCGCGTTGGCGTTCGCCTCGCTAGTGGGCTTGATTTCGGGCTATTTCCCCGCGAGGCGGGCGACAAAGCTGAGCGCCCTTTCGGCCATAAGGACGGAATAAATGTTAGGGAGTTGATTGTTCCATGCGCGGAAGAAACGGACGCAACCGTTGGACGCTGTTTTTGTTTTTGCTCGCGGGCATGGTGCTCGGTTCGTTCCTCGCCCATTACCTCAGCCAATACCCCTATCTGGAATGGCTCGACTTCGGGCGAACCTTCGGGCTTACCGGCCCGGTGACGTTTTCGTTGGGGGTGCTTACCCTTACTTTCGGGTTCACTTTGCAGATAAATATCGGCAGCCTGATCGGGATGCTGTTGGGGTATGCCGCGTACCGCTTCGCAGAAGGTTGATGAACGTGCCGCGTTTGGTTCTCGCTTCCGCGTCGCCGAGACGACGGGAGCTAATGCTGCAGGCGGGAATACCCTGCGAAATTTTGTCCCCCGATGTGGACGAATCGGTGGAGGGTTCCCTTTCTCCGGCGGAAATGGTGCGCGTGCTTTCCGAAAGGAAGGCAAGACGCGCGGGCGCGTCGCTTGAGAAGGAGGCGCGGCTTTCGCCGGAACCGGTCATTATTATCGCGGCGGACACGACGGTGTGTACGGACGGCGGGCGTATTCTCGGTAAACCGGAGGATACGGCGGAAGCCGCCGAAATGCTTAATATGCTGCAGGGGCGGCGGCATACCGTGTACACGGGCGTAACCTTACTGCGGTTACGGTCCGCCGGCGGGGCGTCCGCCGTTCATTTTGTGGAAGCGGCGGAAGTTTTTATGCGGACTTTGACCGAAAATGAAATCATTGCCTATATAGGAACCGGCGAGCCCATGGACAAGGCAGGGGCGTATGGCATACAGGGGAAGGGCTCCCTACTGATTGAGCGCGTGGAAGGCGACTATTTTACCGTGGTGGGGCTTCCCATGGCGCGGCTGTGCGCGGAACTGCAAAAGCTCGGCGCGGATATTTTTCGTTGGGGCGGCGTATGATACTGGGTACGGGTCTGGATATTATTGAAATCGAAAGGTTTAAGAACGCGGAGAGCCCGCGTTTTTTAGCGCGCTGCTTTACCGGGAATGAACGCGCGTACATGAAAGGCAAAGGCGCCCAGACGGCGGCGGGGCTTTTTGCGGCGAAGGAAGCGGCGGTAAAGGCGCTTGGCACGGGGTTCCGCGGGTTTTGGCCCAACGCGGTGGAAATACTGCACGACGAACAGGGCAAACCCTACGCGGTGTTTCACGGGCGCGCAAAAGAAATGTTGGAAGCGCGGTTTCAGCGCGTACATTTTTTTATCAGTATTTCGCATAATAAAACCACGGCGGCCGCCGTTTGCGTGATATATGGGCGGGGAAAAAGAAAGAATTTGATGAGATGAATGTAATCACTTTATCCGACGGGGACATTCCCGCGCTGCTTCCCCCCCGACCTTCGGACGCGCACAAAGGTACGTTCGGGCGGGTGCGGGTGCTTGCAGGGTGCCGCGACATGCCCGGCGCGGCGGTTTTGTGCTGTATGGCGGCGTACCGTATCGGCGCGGGGCTGGTGGAAGCCTGCGTGACGGAGGATGTGGCGCGGGCGGTTCAGTATCATGTGCCGGAGGCGATTACGCGCATACTTCCGGAAACGGGCGGCGGTTACGGTTTGGACAGTTACCGCGCGTTAAGCGCAAAAGCGGGCGCAGCATCGGTGGTTATCCTCGGTCCCGGCATCGGTCGGGGGAAAGCGGTTTCGGATTTTGTGTTTGCCGTGACGGAAAACGGCGGTCGTTCTCCCCTGCTCATCGACGCTGACGGCTTAAACGCGTTGGCGGAAGATTTATCGGTTTTAAAAAAAGCGACGGCGGCTATTACCCCGCACCCCGGGGAAATGAGCCGCCTTTTACGCGTTCCGGTAAAAGAGATAACCGCCGACCCGACTGCGGCGGCGGTGGCGTTCGCTAAAGAATACGGCGTTACCGTTTTGCTGAAAGGCGCGCGCACCGTCGTCGCCCCGCCGGATGGCGGCGATGTTTA
Organism: Clostridiales bacterium; assembly: GCA_031271275.1. Classification (GTDB taxonomy): domain Bacteria; phylum Bacillota; class Clostridia; order Lachnospirales; family WQUN01; genus JAISWA01. Next base: position 11,391 of record JAISWA010000024.1, read on the forward strand.
CGTCAATACCACCGGAAACGCGGCACTGGCGAAAGCGGGTTCCGGTGACGCGCTTGCGGGCATGATTGCCGGGCTTGCCGCGCAGGGGACGAATTTGACGGAAGCTTGCGCGCTTGCCGCGTATTTGCACGGCAAGGCAGGGGAACTCGCCGCCGAGACCCTTTCCCTGTACGGCGTTAACGCGAGCGACGTGATTAATACCCTTCCGAAGGTGCTTATGAGGTATAATAAGGTAGCTATTCCCGAAGCCATTTCTTAACCAAGGAGCCCGCTATGCGAAAAAAAATCAAACCGATCTTCATCGGCCTGTATGACGCCAAGCTTTTGGGCATACGGTACCTGTCCTCGACGCTCAAAGGCAAGGGCTATGAGCCGCAGATTATCTTTTTAAAATCCTTCAACAGCTACAATGTGGACGAGCCCACCCCCGCCGAGTACGAACTGCTGTATGAAAAAATCAAGGAACTCTCGCCGGGGTACATCGGGCTGAGCATCATGTGCTCGTTCTACCTTGCCGTGGCGAAAAAAATCGTTTCCGATATCCGTGCCTTTACCGACGCGCCCGTCATACTGGGCGGGGCGTACCCGACGCTTTTCCCGGAGGAATGCCTCGAACTTTCCGACATGGTTTTCCGAGGGGAAGGGGAGGACGCGATTTTGGAATTTTCCGAAGCGTTGGAAAACGGACAAGCCCTTTCCGACATCACCGGAATTGAAAACACGGTTTACAAAACCGCCGACGGGGAAATCAGGCATATCCCCCTGCGGCCCTTGATACAGGACTTGGACCGGCTGCCCCACCCGGACTTTGGCGGGGACAATATTTATTATATAAACAACGATAAGCTTTCGCCCGGCGACCCGGAAGTACAGAGCTTCAGCTACGAAATGACCACCTCCCGGGGCTGCCCCAACCGCTGCTCGTACTGCTCCAACAGCAGCATCCGCGCGCTTTACAAGGGGAAGGGCAAATACATCCGCCAACGTTCCGTAGACGACGTGATGGGGGAACTGCTCGACGTGCGGAAGAAAAGCCCCGGTCTGCAAATGCTGCGCTTCTGGGATGAAATTTTCCCCTGGGACGTTAATTGGGTGGAAGCTTTCGCCGCGCGTTACGAAAAGGAAATCTGCCTGCCCTTTGAAATATGGGGGCACCCGAAACTGAGCGCGGGTCCCCATATCAAGCGCTTGGTGAAAGCGGGGCTTTCCAAAATCGTCATCGGTGTGCAAAGCGGCTGCCCGGAAATCCGCAGGGAAATTTACCACCGGGGCGAAACCCAGGCGGAAATTTTAAAATGCGCCCAATCGCTTTCGGAGGCGAAGGTGCCTATCGTGGTTTACGACTTTATTTTAGGGCACCCCTTCGAGACGGAAAAAGATTTGCGCGAAACGTTGGAACTTTGCCGTAAACTGGCGAAGCCCTTCCGGCTGCAATTACACGGGCTCAGCTTTTTACCGGGGACGCCCATTGAGGAAATCGCCGTATCCCGTGGGGTCAAGACGTGGGAAGAAATCCACGCAGAACAGGCGCGGCCCCTGCGGGAGCAGTACCGCGCCATGCACTGGTGGCGGCGCGGGCGCGGCGGCGAGCAGAACGCCGAAAAAACCTATTGGTATACGCTGATTTATTTGACGCAGTTTAAAACCGGCGAGCGTGTAATCAGGTGGGCGCTTAACAATGAAAAACTAAAAAAGGACGCCGGTATGCTGCTGCTGATACACCGGCTGTACAACTACCGGCTGATGTTCAGGGCAGGAACGCATAAACTGGGGTACATGGTGAAGCGGAAGTTGCTGCGGAAGTAAAAATTATTAAATGAGGAAAATGAGAACGAAAAAGAAGAATCTGCAATAGCGCTCAAAACAAAACAACGCCTGTCCGGCGGTGTGATGCCGGACAGGCGTTTTGTATTTTTATTTTACTTATCCTCCTGCTCGCAGTACCGGCACCGGTATACCCGGGAATCCGGGTCGGCAAGGTCGAAGATGTGGGTAATCCCCTGCTCGACGGAAGTGATGCAGCGCGGGTTTTTGCAGCGAATCACATTGGTCAGGGATTTTGGCAGCTTTAAATTATCCTTGCGGGTGATTTTTTC
>JAISWA010000050.1 GCA_031271275.1 Clostridiales bacterium
TGCCCGTCCTCCGGAACCGTTCCCAACAACCCGAAAACCATGGCGGAAAACGTGTCGTATTCGTCTACGGGCAGTTTAACGTCGAGCATTTCGGCGACCTCGTCCAACGGGGCGGTGCCTTCCACGCGCCAGGTGTCTTCGTCTATGCGCTCAATTTCCGGGCGCTCCGGCGGCGCGGTGTGGTCGTCCTCAAGGTCGCCCACCAGTTCCTCCAACAAATCGTTCATCGTTACCACGCCGGACATCCCGCCGTATTCGTCCAATACCACCGCGAAATGGTTGCGGTTTTTTTTCATGTTCCGGAACAGCATATCCGTGCGCACCGACTCGGGCACGAACTGCGCGGTTCGCACGGCTTCGTTCATAACCACCTCGCGGCGCTTGTCGTCCAACCGGAAATATTCCTTGCTGTTCAGCACGCCGACGATATCGTCCTGGTCGTCGCCGCAGATGGGGTAATGGGTAAAGCGGTTTTCCTTAATAATCCGCTCCCAGTCCGCGTCGCTTTCCTCCATCCACAGCAGGGTAATTTCCGTGCGGTGGGTCATTACCTCCGAAGCCACCATGTTGTCGAATTCGAACAGGTTGTGGATGATGTCTTTTTCGTTCTCGTCAATGGCGCCTTTTTCGCTGCCCGCGTCCACCATTAAACGGATTTCTTCCTCGGTGATTTCCTCCTCGGAAGCGTTGGGGTTTATATGTAAAAGGCGCAGCAAACCGTTTGCCGACGCGGAAAGCATCCACACCAACGGTTTTAAAACGGTGGAAATAAAAATCATCGGCCCCGCCACAAACAGGCTGATTTTTTCCGAATACTTCATGGCGATGCGTTTGGGAACCAGTTCCCCTATGACGATGGAGAAATAGGACAGCAACAGGGTGATAAGAATAACGGAAAGGTTGTGGACGACGGAAACCGGAAGGGCGATTTCCATTTCAGTCAGCCAGCGGGTGAAGCGGGCGGAGATATTGTCGGCGGCGAAAGCGCTGGCGAGAAAGCCCGCGAACGTCGTCCCAAGTTGGATTGCCGCCAAATATTTCGAAGGGTCTTTGGTGAGACGGAGCAACCGCCCGGCGTTTTTATTGCCGCTTGCCGCAAGCTGCTCCATTTTGTTTTTGTTGATGGAGATGATGGCGATTTCGGCGCAGGAAAACGCGAAACCGACCATGATTAAAACGAACAAAACCAGTAACTGTTGTATTAGGGGGCCGTCATCCGGCATTTTAACAAAACCTCCGTAAAAATATGTTGTAAAATTTGAAATTATGGCTGTGATTATACATGTATGATAGTAAGTATGCAAATATTATACGCAAACCGCCGTAGGAAATTCTCCTTTAAATTGGAACAGGATGTTTGTAAAAATAAAAAAGCGTATTGCTTCCAAAATTTCTGCGCAATACGCTATGGTATTAGGACGAAAGTACGCGATTCGCGCTAATCCCTGCTTTGTTTCAGCGTCACCGTCGTTTTATAGTCGCTCCCCCCGCGGGAGATTATCACCGTAAGCGCGTCCCCCACGTTATATTTCTCAATAATGCTTTTAACGTCGGCGGTAGTGCCCACCGGCACGCCGTCAATGCTTACAATCAAGTCGCCGGGTTCCAGTCCGGAATCCTCGTCGCTTTCCGCCGCATACACGCCGAGGGAGGAAAGCCCGTACCGCATCGCGGTAAACATATCGTTGATGTCCACTAACGAAATTCCCAACTCAACGCGTCCCACCACATACCCGAACTCCGAAAGCTGGTTCGCCACTTCCCGGGCGACATTGCTCGGAATCGCGAACCCGATGCCCTCCACATTGGAACCGCCGTGCTTCGCATTTACCACGCCGATAAGCTCCCCATAGGCGTTAAACAGCCCGCCGCCGGAATTGCCGGGGTTAACCGCCGCGGAGGTCTGCATAAGGTTCATCATTTCCCCGTCAATATCAATGTCGCGGTTTAACGCGGAAATAATCCCTTCCGTAACCGTCCCGCCCAACTCGCCCAAGGGGTTGCCGATGGCGACGGCAAGCTCGCCCACGTTTATATTGCTTGAATCGGCGAACGCCGCCGCGTTTAGGCCCTCCGCCTGTATTTTGATAATCGCCAGGTCGGTGCGGACGTCGCGCCCGACTAAGTTCGCCTCATATTCCGTTCCGTTTTTAAGCACGACCGTGACCTTGTTCGCCCCCTCAATGACATGGTTGCAAGTGATTATCAAGCCGTCGGAGGAAATGATTACGCCGCTGCCCGCGCCGCTGGTACGGTACTGGCGGAAAAAGTTACTGGTCACGACGCGCTCGGTGACGATTTCCACCACGGTGTCGGCCACTTTTTCCGAAATCTGCGGAATACTCATCGCGGTGCGGGACGCGCCGGAAGACGCCGCGGAAAGCGGCAAAACCGAAGCGCCGCCGAGCGCCGGAACCTCCCCGCTGTTTAGGGTTTCCGCCGCCGTTAAAAGCGGCTGGGCGGGTTTTTGAAAATAATTCGCCGCCGTCGCTCCGCCAAACCCCGCCGCCGCGGAAAACGCGACGGTCACTGCCATGAAAACGGCCAATGTTCTTTTATTCATAGGTGTCCGCTCCAATCTTAAAAATAAGTCGATGCCCTTAACTGTTTTCGATT
>JAISWA010000096.1 GCA_031271275.1 Clostridiales bacterium
CGCATTACTTACAGCGGAGAAGACACCTTCGAGGATGTCATAAGGAATATTAACAACTCCGGCGCGGGCGTAACGGTGTCTTTTGATAAGACCCGCGCGGCGTTTAAGATAGAATCGAGCCGTACCGGCAAGTCCGCGGCCATTACCTTTGACGAGACGATGTTTGACGGCGGGCTTTTCGGCGCGAAAGGCTTCGATTTTAACACTGCGGGCAACACCGCGTGGACACCAGACGCAAGCCGCGGCGAGTCGGCGGCTTCCGACGCCACCTTTGAGTACAACGGCATGTGGATGTCCCGGGAAAGCAACACCTTTGAACTGGACGGCGTCGGCGTGACGCTTACCAAGGAATCCGAAGGGCAGACCTTTAACGTGGAAGTCTCCCGCGATGTGGAACCGGCTGTGGAAGCGATAAAGAAGTTTGTGGAAGAATACAACAAACTGGTGGATTTGCTTGAAAAGCAAATCGCCACGGCGCGCCCCAAGAGCGACAAGCGCTCCTATTACGAGCCCCTTACCGACGAGGAGCGGGAAGCCCTTTCGGAAGACGATATCATAAAATGGGAAGAAAAAGCCAAGACCGGTATGCTGCACCGGGACAATATCCTTACGCAAATCAAGAACCAAATGCGCGGCATGGTATACACGGCGGTAGAGATGGAGGACGGGTCAAAGCTCGGGCTTTATAATATCGGAATCACCACCAGCGCCGAAAGTAACTATGCCGGAAAGCTGCAGATTGACGAAACAAAATTAAGGGCTGCGCTGCAAGAGAACGGGGATAAGGTGTCGCAGCTTTTTGTAAAAGCTTCGGATTTGCCCGGCGGGAACCCGAAGGACCGCAACGCCCGCCTGACGGACGAAGGTATAGGCGATCGCCTTGACGACATCATCAAAAACGCGATTGACCTCAACGGCTCCTTATACAAGCATTCCGGCGTGACGGATAAAGCGCTTTCCCTTATCGACAACCCTATATACAGGGAGCTTAACCGGTACGACCAAAGGATGAGCGACATGCTCGATTACTTGCAGACCCGCGAGGAATATTACTATAGCATGTTCGCCAAGATGGAAACCGCCATGTCCAAGTCCAACAGCCAGATGTCTTCCCTTACCGCCATGTTGGGCAAATAAATGGGTAAGCCGTTGGAAAAAGCGCTTGGTTTGGCGGAGGAAATTTTGGAGTTGACGTCCGCCCTTTCCCTTACCGGTCAGCCCGACGTGGTGGAAATTGAAATCGACGAGTATACCGCGCTGATAGAGGAACGGGACCCGTTGGTCAAAGAATTGACGGAACTTATGAGGGAAGCGGAAAAAGATACGGACGGTTGGCGCGCGTTAGAGGGAATCGTACAAAAAATTTTTGTAATGGATAAAGAAAACAGGCGTATCATGGAACACACCCGCGGGTTGGTGCAGAATTCCATGAAGGAATTGCGCAGCGGCAGGAAGTTGAGCAACGCATACGCGCATCCTTTGGAAGTCAGGGTATCGTCCGGCAGGTTGGACACAAGGCAGTGAGGAACCACATAATAGAGGGAGGAAGATTAATATGGATGTTAGCAGTATAGGCGCGATGACGTATGAAGCGCCGGTCGCAATGCCGCAGGCGGCGCCCGCTCCGCAACCGCAGGTTGTCGAGTCTGTCGGCGCGCCTTCTGTGGAAGTGAGCGCGCAAAACGGCGGGGGGAACATTCAGGCAGGGCAACCGGGTCAGCCGACGGAAAAAGAGCAGCCAAGCACCGAGGAGGTCAGCAAGACGATCGAGCAGATCAATAAATCTCTGGCTGTTTTTAACCGTGAAATGCATATCAGCGTACATTCAAAGGTCAACCGCCTTATGATTAAGGTGATGGACACCAAGGAAAACAAGGTGATACGCGAAATACCGCCTGAGAAGGTGTTGGACGCGTTTGCGAGGACTTTGGAGCTTGCCGGAATTTTAATGGACACAAAACGTTAAAAATGTTATCGTAAGAAAGCGAGGTGAGGATATATGAGCGTAACAAGTCCCTATGAAAGAGCCGTGGACCATATGGTTTTTTCCGCGTCGAAGGAAGAATTAACGCTTATGCTCTACGAAGGCGCGATTAAATTTGGCAATCAGGCCAATATAGCCATTACGAAGAAGGATTTCCCCAAGGCTAATTCATTGATTTTGCGTGTGCAGGACATCGTCCGCGAGCTTCAGGTGACGCTTGACCCGAAATATGAGATTTCGGTGAATATCAACGCCTTGTACGATTACATGTATCGCCGCCTTGTAGACGCCAACTTTGGCAAGAGTACGGAGATTTTGGACGAAGTGTTGGGGTTGCTTCGCGAATTTCGAGATACTTGGAAAGAAGCCATGAAGCTGGCTAAACAAAATTAAAAGTAAATTATATATCGGGCGGGGTTTTTAAACAGAATCCCGCCCGATTTCCTTTATGAGGAAGACGTTTTCCGGTATGGCGGAATAGTCTTTCTTCAAATAAAAATCATAAGCGGGTATCGTGGAGGATGTTTGTAAAAAAACATAGGACACGCCCCGTTTTTTTAACGCTTCCTCCACGGCGTCAAGCATCAGCGAGCCGACCCCCTGCCGCTGGCGCGAAGGAAGCACGGCAAATTCCTCTATTTTATATTGCGGCGCGAAAAAATAATCGTTGACGCTGCCAATACAAATGCCGACGGGTTTGCCGCGCAAAAAATAAAAAAAACTCAGCGAGCCGGGCGCGTTCAGCAAATCGTTTATGTAGCGGCCGGACTTTTCTTCCGTTACCCACGCGTAATTCCAGGGCGGGGCGGAGAATACCTCAATGAACAGGCGCGTGCAGAGGGAAGCGTCAGCCGGGGTAATTTGTTTGAGCCCGTCAAAATCCGCGGGGAATAAATCGTCCTGTGTTCTCATCGGCAAGTATTTTACACCCGGGCCCGCGCGCTTGTAAAATAGGGTTCGCTCATGTATAAATACTTAGTGATAAAGGGGTGGTCGTTTTTATGAAGGACTGGGTAAAGGAAGCAATCGTTTATCAAATATACCCCCGCAGTTTTTTGGACACCAACGGCGACGGTATCGGCGACCTGCCCGGAATCATTCAAAAGTTGGATTACCTGCGCGATTTGGGGGTTAACGCGCTGTGGCTCAGCCCGGTCTACGCCTCGCCCAACGACGATAACGGCTACGATATAAGCGATTACTATTCCGTTAACCCGGAATTCGGCACGCTAAGCGACTTGCAAAAACTGATTGGCGAAGCCAAAGCGCGCGGCATCCGCATTTTAATGGACCTGGTGATTAACCATACCTCGGTGGAACACCCATGGTTTCAAGCGAGCCGCGACCCGCAAAGCCCGTACCATGAGTATTATATCTGGCGGGAGGGGTTGGACGGGGGAAAGCGCCCGCCCAATAACTGGACGAGTTTTTTCGGCGGCGGCGCGTGGGAGCGGGACGAACAGAACGGGCTGTACTACCTGCATTTGTTTTCCCCCAAAATGGCGGACCTTAATTACAATCACGCGCCGGTGGCGGAGGAAATTAAAAGAATCATGCGCTACTGGTTGGACATGGGTATCGCGGGCTTCCGGTGCGACGTAATCAACGTGATTTCAAAAAGGACATTACAAGACGGGCGGAAGCGTTTCGCGCTTACCGGGCGGGAGCATTACCTGTCCGCCGAGGGCTGCCATACCTTGCTCAAAAGTTTCCGTGAAGACGTTTTAAGCGAATACGATTGCTTTACCGTGGGCGAGACGGTGATGGTGACGCCAAAGACGGCGAACGAGCTTTGCAAGGAGTTGGACATGGTTTTCAGCTTCGCGCACATGGAGACGGACCAAATTAACAATAAATGGTTTAAAACCAGGTTCAAGCCGCATAAATTCTTTAATGTGTTGGAAACTTGGCAGAGCGGGGTCGCATGGAACGCGAATTATTTCGAGAACCATGACCAACCGAGAAGCGTTTCCCGTTTCGGGTATGATTTACCGTTATACCGGTATTACAGCGCCACCAGTCTTGCGACGGTTTTGCTCGCCCTGCGCGGTACGCCGTATATTTACGCGGGGCAGGAAATCGGAATGACCAACGGCTATTTTACCGGGATGGGGGATATCCGCGATACGGAGTCCTTTAATATAAACGCGTTGGCGAAAAAGCTGCGCTTCCCGGAAAAATTCCGTTGGAAGTTGATTATGCGCACCAGCCGCGACAACGCCCGCACGCCCATGCAGTGGAACGGCGGCGCAAACGGCGGCTTTACGGAAGGCGAGCCGTGGCTCGGGGTAAACAGGAACGCTTCCTATATAAACGCGGAAGCTGACGAAAACGCGGAAAATTCGATTATACAGTATTACAGGCGGTTAATTTTGCTGCGTAAGACGCTGCCTTCGCTTATTGACGGCAATTTTACAAGGCTGCCCGCCCCGGCGGGGGTGTTTGCCTTCCGGCGGGAGTTTGAAGGCGAAGCCGTTGTGGCGGTTTGCAGCCTGGTTAAAAATGAGCGGGCGCTGTTCAAGCCCGTAAGCGGGGAAGTGCTTGCCGGGAATTATATCAAGCCTGCCGGCAATGAAATCTGCCTGCGAAGCGTGCGCCCTTATGAGGCGATACTGCTCAGGCAAAAATAACTTTTCAAGGAGACCTTCCCATCGATACCGCACTCATTAAGGAGTTGGCGGCGGTTCACGGCACGCCGCTGTATATTTACGAGCGTGAAAAAATCACCGGCGCGCTGACCGCCGTGCAAAACGCGTTCCCCGGTTTTAACGTGATTTATTCCGTCAAGGCAAACCCCTTCGAGCCTGTGCTTGATAGGTTGCGGGCCTCCGGCGCGGGTATAGACGCGGCTTCCAAAAACGAAGCGCTGACCTGCGCGCGGTTGGGTTTCCCGCGCTCCGAAATATATTATTCCGCGCCGGGGAAGAAGGCGACGGATATTTCCGCGTGTCTTGGCTGCGCGCGGGTCATTGCCGATTCATTCCATGAATTGGGACTGATTGACCGCCTCGCCCGGGAGCGCGGGATGGTCGCGGATGTGGGAATACGCTTAAATATTCCCCGTTTGGAAATGCAAGAAAGCCGCTTTGAAGTAATGAGCGGGGAAGCGAGTAAGTTTGGCGTTACGCTTGCGGAGTTGCTTGAGCGCGTTTCGGAAGTCAAACGGTTGGAAAGTGTGCGGATTAACGGGATTCACGCATACTTCGGCAGCCAGTTAACGGACGCGGAACTGGTCGCGGCGAATTTTAACGCCGTAAGCCGCGCTGCGCTCGAAGTGGCCGACGCGTTCCCCGGGTTGGAATATATTAACTACGGCGGCGGCTTCGGCGTGCCTTACGAGCCGGGGGAGCAGCCGCTTGATTTGGGGAAGGCGGCGGAATTAGTATTGTCCGACCCGGCGTTGCGCAAGACGGCAGGCGGAATGCGGCGCAATATAGAATTGGGGCGTTACCTTACCGCGCGGGCGGGGGTGTATGTCGCGGCGGTCGCCGACGTGAAAGTTTCCGGCGGGATAAAATTCGTCATACTCGACGGGGGAATGAACGCGTTCTTCCGGCCGAAGTTTACCGGGCAAACCCACAGGGTAAGCGTACCCGGTAAAACCGGCGAGGAGGAAACCGTGCGGTTGGCGGGAAACACCTGTACGCCGCTTGACGTTTTTTACGGGGAAGTTTCCCTGCCGCCGACGGAACCGGGGGATTTGGTGGTGTTCGAAAACGCGGGGGCGTATGGGTATTCCATGAGTATGTTGGATTTTATTTCTTTTGACAGGCCCGCGCAGGTGATGTGGTAGAAGAATAAAAGAACGAGGGGTAGATTGTCACGGATTCACTGCAAACGATAAAACAAAATGTTATGATGAGGACAGACGCGGAGCAGCGGCGTATCGAAGGCATATGGAGCGTGGACTGCCTGTTTAACCCGGCGGGCAACGGGCGGATTTTTAAATATAAGTTCCTGCTTG
>JAISWA010000084.1 GCA_031271275.1 Clostridiales bacterium
CGCGGCGTAGCCGTGGACGTTCCCCGTTGGATACCGGAAAACTGCATACAGTGCAACCAGTGTTCCTACGTCTGCCCCCACGCCACCATCCGCCCGTTCCTGCTGACGGAAGAAGAAAAGAAAAACGCGCCGGAAGGTTTTGCCACCGTGGGCGGCAAAGCGCCTAAGATTAAAGAATTCCAGTACCGTATGCAGGTTTCCCCGTTGGATTGTTACGGCTGCGGCAACTGCGCCCTCGTATGCCCCGGCAAGGAAAAAGCGTTGGTAATGGAATCCATCGAGAGCCAAATGCCCGAAGCGGAAAACTGGGACTACGCCGTCGCGCTGAAGCAAAAGGAAAACCCCATGGGCACCAATACCGTGCCGGGCAGCCAGTACGAAGTGCCGCTGTTGGAATTCTCCGGCGCGTGCGCGGGCTGCGGCGAAACGCCCTACGCCAAGTTGGTTACCCAGTTGTTCGGCGACCGCATGTACATCGCCAACGCCACGGGCTGTTCGTCCATCTGGGGCGGCAGCGCGCCTTCCATGCCCTACTGCACCAACGAAAAGGGGCAGGGCCCGGCGTGGGCGAACTCGCTGTTTGAAGACAACGCGGAATTCGGCCTCGGCATGAACCTTGCCGTCAACAAGCGCCGGGACAAGTTGGCGGAAACCGTACAACAGCTTGCCGACGCGGACACCCCGGCGGAATGGGGCTTAAAAGCCGCCGCCGAAGAATGGCTTAAAAATAAGAACGACGGCGAAGCTTCCAAGCTCGCTTCACAGAAATTGCGGGAAGCCAACGCCATTGCCTTGAAGGAATGCGGTTCCTGCGGCTGCGAGTTAGATTCGCTGTATAAATTTGTGGCGGATAACGACGACATGTTGGTGAAGAAATCCGTCTGGATTTTCGGCGGCGACGGTTGGGCGTATGACATCGGCTACGGCGGGCTTGACCATGTGCTTGCCTCCGGTGCGGACGTTAACGTACTGGTTTTCGACACGGAAGTGTATTCCAACACCGGCGGTCAGGCGAGTAAGTCCAGCCCCACGGCGGCGGTGGCGAAGTTTGCCGCTTCCGGCAAGAAGGTGCGCAAGAAAGATTTGGGCATGATGGCGATGAGCTACGGGTACGTATACGTGGCGCAAATCGCCATGGGCGCGAACCAGGCGCAGACGTTAAAGGCGATTAAGGAAGCCGAGGCGTACCCCGGCCCGTCGCTTATCATCGCTTACGCGCCCTGCATCAACCACGGCATCAAGGCGGGCATGGGAACCACCCAGGCGGAAACCAAACGCGCGGTGGACGCGGGTTACTGGCACCTGTACCGCTTCGACCCGAAACAGGAAGCGGAGGGCAAGAACCCGTTCACACTGGAATCCAAAGACCCCACCGCGAGCTTCCAGGAGTTTATCACCAGTGAAGTGCGGTACTCATCGCTGAAGCTCTCCTTCCCCGACGCCGCCGACGAACTGTTCGCCGCCGCGGAAAATGACGCCAAGAGAAGGCTTGCTTCTTACAAGCGGCTCGCCGGGCAGTAAGGGAATGCGTTAAAAAGCGGTCATTCTGAGCCGCAGGCGAAGAATCTGTCAACCAAAACATTGACGGATTTTTCGCTTCGCATGATTCTTCGCTTCGCTCAGAATGACAATGAATAATAAACCCCGCCGTGCAATGTATGGCGGGGTTTTTTATATAGCATACATTTCTTGCGTTATTGAATATACAAGATTATAATTTAATTAGTTCATGTCACTTTTGAAGCTAAAAAAGGAGGAAACGCAATGGGAACCTTGCTACCGAACCTCCCGGAGGAAATTCGGGCGGCGCGTATCGGCACCTGTTACGACCCGGTCAGGCGGCGGCTGATGCAGGAAAAAATCGCGATTGACCCGGCGCGGGTCAGCGCGAACACCATTCAAATGATTTCCGGCAGGGCCGAACTAAAGCTTCACGCGGACGCGTCCACATCCAAGAACGCCCAGAGCACCTTTTTCGCGTTGGACAGCAGCTTTAAAATAGGGAGTTGGGTGTCCGGCGGGTTTAACATGGAGACTTCCCAGTCTGAGGCGAGCGCGCGCGAGGCGCTGAACTGCTACTGCTCCTACGTTTATCAGGGGCAGGCTATGCAGCTTATGGACAACGGGTCGAAAGCGCTTTTCAACTGCATGACGGATGAATTCCAGGAAAGGTTTACCGAACTGATTAACAGCTCCGGCTCCGTGGATTTCTTCGTAAAGTATTTGAGCTTTTTAAACACGTTCGGGTACGGCTGCGTCACCAAACTCATGCTAACCTGCGGTTCCGCGTTTTCCATGACCGCAAGGTATTCTAGCGCGTCCACGGCGAACAAGTCGAAATACGGCGCCAGTTTGGGCGTGGGAACGCCGTGGGGCGGCGGCTCCGTAGCAAGCAGTTTCGCAAGCGAGGTTCAGAAAACGGACAGCGCGGCGGTTCTTGACTTAAAGGGCGAAAGCATTCCGGAAAACGCGCCCACCAACAGTTGGTGCAACGAGCTGATGAAATCTTTGCTTGCGCAGGGGATTGCCAAGCTTTCAAAAGACCCGGGGCTGATTTCTTCCTATTCGGGGTCGCCGCCAAAAGCGCCGGAAATACCCAAGGGCGAGCCGACCAAAAAAGAACCCCCGAAGGGAAACGGAAAAGATATTTCAAAGGAATTGCAGAAAAAACTCATGGAGGACGACGGGTTTAAGGGAAGTTGGGACGAGTATATTAAAGCGCAGAAAGCCGCCTTTGAAAAAATCAAACCGGCTGCCGTCACCGCGGAACTGTGCGAAAACCGGGAGCGGCTGCTTGCCATAAAACTTGACGGTCAACCCGCCGAACTTCCGCCGCCCGAACCGGACACGCTGAACGCTTCGTGGGATTTGGGCGGGTATATCCCCTATTCCTACGTGGTAAAACCCTGGACGGAACTGTTCGCGGAACAAATGAAAGGGCTATCGCTGCCTGTCACCTTCACCAGTATCTACATAGCCAAGGCGTATGTGTACTACCTGACGCAATTGCAGTTTTCCAGTTATATGAACTTAATGAGCGACGCGGGCCCCACCATTGCGGACAACCCGAACATTGCCAACGACGCGAGGCTGTTTGCCGGGTACTGCGCCGATTTGCTGAAAAACACCACCGCTTCCGTCAGCGCCGCCATAAGCGGCAAGGGGAAATTTACCAATGACGACTATGAAAAAATTGTGTCGGCTTTTGAGCAAAACCTCAACAATATGTCTCAGGCAAGGCGCTTTTTCAGTTTGAGCACCCGTTGGTATTTTTTCAATAATCACAAATTTTTTATGGACATGGCTTGCGGATGTGTTTTCGCGGTGCTTTATAATGACGGACGAGCGGTTTATTTGACGGGAGCGGCGGATAAACCGCTCACCCAGCAGATGAGTGTCGCCACGATGCTAAAAGACGCTATAAGGACATACCCTTGCGTTTCCCCCGCGGCGCGGCTTAAATCAGCCAGTTACACGCATGGGACGATGAGGGAGGTATTCGCCATTGCCGGCGGGCTTGGCGCAGTTCGCCGATTAGACGAAAGCAACCGCGCCTATTACATTGTGAACGCCGCTTACGGTGAGGCAGACCCTGCCGACGCGCAGGATTCGGCCGAAATTATACAGCGCCGCTGTTACCCCGCTAATTTTAACGATATGAAAGACGCGGGAACCATCTTCGGCAGTCCGATGATTGCGGACGTTGACTTTAACGGTATCTTGGACTTTGCCGACCCCAACCGGGAAATTACCCGGTAAAAACCCCGGCGAAATACGGTGATTTTGAATCGCCTCTGCCGCGAACAGAGGCGGTTCTTTTTCTTTGCGCCGCACACGTTCGTTTCATAAAAACCCGTAAAAATGCGCCTTACCAAATGGCAGGCGCATTTTTTCACGTCACAAGGGCGAGATTTTTGTTTTTACAGCGCTTCCAGTACGTC
>JAISWA010000113.1 GCA_031271275.1 Clostridiales bacterium
TTTTTTATGCGAAAGGCGCGGTTGCTCATCGTCGTTTTACTGCTCGCCGCCGTAATGTTAAACTCTGCCTGCGGCATACTTGCCGGGGGGGAACAAAAGGCGCAGGAGCAAAACGCTTACGAAAGAATCCAGCAGACGCTGACGGGGCTGACTTCCTACCGCTGTATGGCGACGGTGGAATACAAAGCCAATAAGGGCAGCAACAGCTATGAAACGGTTCAGCACGGCAGAATCACCGGCGAATACCGCATAGAGGTGGTCGCGCCGGAAAAGGTCGCGGGCAGCGTCACCTGCTCGGACGGCAGCAAAATTTATCAGTTCAGCACCCAGGTCAACGGGCGCGTTTCCCTGCTCGCGAAGGAAACGCAGGAGCGCAGCGAAATTTTCCTGACTTCCTTCATTAAGAATTACATGAGGAGCCAGGAAGTTTCCGTCAGCGTCGCCAATCTGGGGGAAGGCAAGTGTACCGTCCTCGAGGCGGTAATTCCCGGCGGGCACCCGTATCTTTCCAGTGAAAAATTATGGATGGACAACGAAACGTTTAAGCCCGTGCAGCTGATTATCTACGACCCGGAGGGCAAAGAGCGCATTGTCGTCACCTATTCCACGGTGGAGTATAATGTGGAGTTGGACGACGCGCTGTTCACGGTATAGCGAATCAACTTAATTTTTGACCATCGGAAGCGTCAATGCATCGTGGTGAACGGACGTAGCGTTTTCGCAGAAAACGCAGGGAGTGAACCGTTTACAATGCATAGCTGACGATGGTTACATCCAAAGTTGATTCGCTATATACGGAAATCAATCCGTTTAAACCTTCACACCGCCTATAGGGTGATGAAAAGCCATCATGACACGACGAGGAGATGTTTTAGTTGCTGCAGAATTTTTTATCGTTACTCAATCAAGGGTTGGGCTTGGAAATAGGCCCTGACACCGCCGCGCAAATCGCGGGCAGCGCGAGCGGGGCGGGCGACGCCGCCGCCGCGGGTACGGAAGCGGCTGCCAACGCCGCGAATACCGCCGCCAACGCCGCGGCTGCCGGGGATATGTCGGGTTCCATTTTAATGTTTGTGGTTTGGGGCGTGGTTATCGTCGGAATGTACTTCCTGCTTATGCGCCCGCAGCGCAAGCGCGAGAAGCAAATGAAGGAAATGCAGGCTGCCATCAAAGCCGGCGACGAAGTGATTACCGCCGGCGGGTTCTTCGGTCGCGTGGCGGACGTGGGCGAGGATTGTTTCATCGTAGAGTTCGGAACCAACCGGGGTATTCGTATTCCCGTGCAAAAGTCCGACGTGCTCGGCATCCGTTCGCCCAAGACCACGCCCGCTCCCGCGCTAAAAACGGAGTAGGGGGATTACACGTCAAACGCATGAACGCGTTTTGGCGTGAGGGGGATTACAGCGTATATTGAAAAAGGGGGGACTTTTATGGTTACGCTGTGTATTGTGCTGTTGGTTATCGGCCTGCTGTGCCTGATAGCCGAAATGTTTGTAATGGGCTTCGGCGCGTGCGGTACCGCCGGTATTGCCGCGCTGACGGTTTCGGCGGTGCTTGCCGTGCTGTACGTGCCGTTCGGGTGGTTCATTGTGGCGGCGGAAGTCGCGGTGCTTGCCGGGTTTATGTACTTCCTGTTCGTTTACATGAAGAAGCGCAAGCTCGACGGGAAGCTGATTATGAAAGAAACGCTGAACGAGGACGTTCTGCCCGTAAGCTACGATACGTTCATCGGCAAGGAAGGCGTCGCCAACACGCCGCTTCGGCCCGTGGGCGAAGTCGATTTTAACGGCGTTCCGGTGGAAGCGTCGTCGTCGGGGGCGTTTATCGCGAAAGGCGTCCGCGTGAAAGTCGTGGACGTGCAGTCAAACAAGATTATCGTAAGCGAAACCGGAAATAAAAATTAATTTTAAAAGGGAGGGTTTATCTATGCCGTATGAGAGTTTTTCCGCTTTGCCGGTCATCGTAATACTGGTGGCGGTTATCATCGTCTTATCTTTGTTTTTCAGCTTTGTGCCGGTGGGGTTGTGGGTTTCCGCCATTTCGGCGGGCGTAAGGGTCAGTATCTTTTCACTGGTGGGGATGCGCCTTCGCCGTATCCGGCCCGAGCATATCGTCAGGCCGCTGATTAAAATTACGAAGGCGAACATTCCGGTTCCGATTAATCAACTGGAGTCGCATCTGCTTTCCGGCGGGCATGTGGACAATGTGGTAAACGCGCTTATCGCGGCCCATCGCGCCAATCTGGACCTTCCCTTCGAACGCGCCGCCGCGATAGATTTGGCGGGGCGCGACGTGTTTGAGGCGGTGCGCATGAGCGTGACGCCGAAGGTAATCGAAACGCCGTGCATTTCCGCTATGGCGATTAACGGCATTGAAGTGAAGGTTATCGCCCGGGTGACCGTCCGCACAAACATCCAGCGGTTGGTGGGCGGCGCGGGCGAGGCGACGATTATCGCCCGTATCGGCGAAGGCATCGTCACCACGGTGGGCTCGTCCCAGTCCCATAAGGAAGTTTTGGAGAACCCGGACAGCATTTCGAGGACGGTGCTCGCCAAGGGCCTTGACTCGGGAACCGCTTATGAAATCCTTTCCATCGACATCGCGGACGTGGACGTGGGCCGCAACATCGGCGCGCAGCTTCAAATAGAGCAGGCGGAAGCCGACAAGCAAATCGCGCAGGCGAAAGCGGAGGAGCGCCGCGCCCTCGCCGTGGCGCGGGAACAGGAAATGAAGGCGCAGACGCAGGAAATGCGCGCCAAAGTGGTGGAGGCGGAAGCCGACGTGCCCCGCGCCCTTGCCCAGGCGCTGAGTTCCGGACGCATGGGTTACATGGATTATATCAACCTTGAGAATAAGCAGGCCGACACAAAGATGCGCGAGAGTCTGGG
>JAISWA010000275.1 GCA_031271275.1 Clostridiales bacterium
GCCCAACGCCATCAGGCTCTCGGTACGGAATTGCCGCTCTGTTTCGACAAGGCGGCGTGTTGCTTCCATCAAAGAATCCGTGCGCGGCTGTGCGTGTTCTTGTAATCCCCTGCGGGCACGCGCCGCGACGCCCGCGACCTGCGCCGGGACGGAAACGCCCCAACATTGCCCGGCGTCGGCGGTTTTTTTAAGCAGCGCCTTGTCCGACGCAAGCATATAACCGAGGCGCAGGCCAGCGAGCGCGTAGGTTTTCGTCAGCGCTTTAAGCACTACAAGCCCCGGCATTTGATATAAATATTTCTTCGCGGAAACGCCGACGCGGGTAAACGCTATAAAGCACTCGTCAACGACGGTCAGTATATGGTTTTCATGGGCGCGATGCAGGATTTTTTCCAGAAGCCCGCCGTTTATCAACCGACCCGTCGGGTTGTTCGGGTTGCACAGAAACAGCATGTCGGTTTCCGGAGTTAATCGCTCAAGCATATTTTCCGCAACCTCGAAATTATTTTCCGGGAATAAAGTATGCCGCGTCACGCTGCACCCCGCCTGTTCCAACGCGCGCTCGTATTCCGAAAAAGTGGGGGCGAGCACCAACGCGGAACGCGGCTTCACGGCGCGGCAAAGCCGGTGGATTAAATCCGCCGCGCCGTTACCGCAGAGGATAAAATCTTCCGGCACATTTTCATACGCCGCGACAGCCCCGCGAAGTTCCCGGCATTCCGGGTCGGGGTAACGGGAAAATTCATCCACCCGGGAAATAAGCGCGTCGCGGACTTCCTCCGGCATACCCAACGGGTTCGTGTTTACCGAAAAATCCAATAGCACCTTCGTGTTGGCGTAAATATCGCCGCCGTGCTCATATTTATCCATACAATACCCACCCCCACGCCGCCCTGAAGATAAGCGCGCATACCGTTGCCGCCAAAGACGACGCGTACATCAGCCGGTTGGCGCGTTTGATATCCTCCGGCTCGACAGGGCGCGTGTCGTCCCCGATAAAGGGTTTCTCCACCTTTTTCCCGAAGTAAACCGCGGGCCCCGCTAACCGGACACCCAACGCGCCGGCGCAAACGGATTCCGTCTGCGCGGAGTTCGGGCTAGCGTGCTTGCGCCTGTCCCGCCGCCATATCCGCAGCGCGTTTTTTCCGTCGAAACCAAACGGAGATAATACATACGCGCACAAAATCATCAGCGCGGCGCACAGCCGCGACGGAATATAATTCAAAAAATCATCCAACTTTGCCGCCGCCCGCCCAAAGTATAAATACTTTTCATTTTTATAGCCCACCATGGAATCCATCGTATTAACCGCTTTGTACGCGCAGCCCAGTACGGGACCGCCGAGCATGAGGTAAAAAACCGAGGCGGCGACGCCGTCGGAGGTATTTTCCGCGACGGTTTCCACCGCGGCGCGGGCAATGCCTTCCCGGTCAAGGACGGAGGTATCGCGCCCCACGATCATGGAAACATGCCGCCTTGCCGCTTCCACGTCCCCGGCGAGCAGGCTGTCGCAAACTTTCATGCTTTCCACTTTTAAGGACTTTGCCGCGAGCAGTTGGTAGGTCAGGAAACTTTCCAAAACGAACCCCAAAGCAGGGGACAGCGCGTAAAAAAAAGACAGCAGCGCGAAGGGAACCCCCGCGCTTAACAAAACGGTAAGGGAAACTAAAAAAACGCCGCCGGTAATTTCGCCCGAAGGGGAAGCGGGGAGAACGCGCCGCAGTATTTTTTCCAGAAGGGCAATCCATTTCCCCATCCCCCGCACCATATGGGGGAACCGGTACGGGTCGCCAAACAGGCGGTCCAGGATAAAACCCGCAAGCAGCGCCGCAGCCGAGCCTATGAAGATAAACTTATTCACAGCCATTCCGCCCCGACGCCTCCGATTAAAAAGCCCGCCAATAAAGTCAGCTCGATTTTTTGCAAAAAAAAGCCGGTGGTATCTCCGGTAATCCCGCCAAAATATTTCGCCGCCATTTTCCGATACCCGAGCGTTACGGGAACGCACAGCGCAAGCCCCGCAAGGCACTGCGGGAAAGCGGACCGCGCAAGCCCCGCCATGGAAGCGACCGAAAAAAACGCCAGAAGAATCCCCGCCAAAGGGCGGTCGGTATGGCGCGTGAAATCCGAAAGCATTCCGTCGGCGCGGGCTTTTTTAAAAAACATCGCGCCGCTTGCGGCAAAGCATCGGGAAATGATAAAAACCCAACCGAAACCCGTATCAAGGCTGCGGGCGTACAATTCCGCGAGCAGCGCGAATTCAAGCAGCAAGTACAGGCATACGCGTATCACCGCGAACGCGCCCACATGGGGGTCTTTTAAAATTTCCAACCTTCGCGCCTTGTCCTGCCACGAGGAAAGCGCGTCGGAAGTGTCGCAGTATCCGTCCAAGTGTATTCCGCCCGTTAAAAAAACCGGAAGCGCCGCCGCGCCCGCCGCGAATAAACTTTGACCGACGCCAAAATACCGGCAGATTAACTGCCAGCCCCAAACCGCGAGGCCGATCACCGCGCCCACCCACGGAAGGAACGCGATGGAAATCTTCATTGCCTCGCCGTCCCATTTCACCCTCGGCGCGGGAATACGGGAGTAAGCCGAGAACACGATCAATAGGGCTTTAAAATATCGCATACACTTATCCTTGTCATATCCACGGTCTTATCGGCGAACCCCGCGAGCCGTTCGTTCAGCCGGTTAAGCGCGGCAATATACGCGTTGGTTTCTTCATTATATTCCGGCGATTCCGCAAGCCCGCCGATGGAAACCAACACGGCGGCGCGGCATTTTTCGCAGAGCGAAACGATATCGTTAAAAACGTCGCTTTTTTCCGCGCCGAACATCGCGTTGCCCAGTAAATTGGAAACGTCCTCCAACAGTACGACGGCGTCCGGGGGGAGTTCCAAACCGGAAATATGGGTTTTCTCCAACGTAATAAACCCGGAACGCGCCCGCTGCCTGCGGTGTTTTTCCACGCGGGCAAACCCTTCCTCGCCGCAGGGGACCATGGTGGCGATATAATAAAGCGCCCCCGCGCCTGCCTGTAAGCTTACCGCGAGCTTTTCCGCGCAAGCGCTTTTCCCGCTGCCGTTCGGCCCGATAATGAGCGCGGTCATTACGGGGCCTGCTTTACGCCTATGTCGTCATAGGTCGCGGCGTCCCGGTAAACCGCAAGCGCCATGTCGAGCAGCGGGAACAGCGCGACGGCGCCGGTGCCTTCCCCCAAACGCATCCCCCCGTGTATGACGGGAGAAAAATTAAACTCCTCCAACAGCCATTGCGCGGCGGGTTCTTCGCTTACATGGGACGGAATGATATAGCCGGTCACGGGCGGGCAAAGCCGCCGCGCGATCAGTGCCGCCGTACAGGAAATGAACCCGTCCGCCACGACGGGCACGCCATGCAGCGCCCCGCCTATAAACACCCCGGCGAGCGCCGCGATGTCCAAACCGCCGACTTTTCGCAAAACGTCCATCGGGTCGTTGGGGTCGGGCTTGTTTATTGTAAGCGCCGTTTCTATGGCGCTTATCTTTCGCGAAAGCCCCGCGTCGTCCAACCCCGCGCCGCGCCCGGTCACTTCTTTAACGGGGCGGTTAAGCAAAACGGCACAGATGGCGCTTGAGGTGGTAGTGTTTCCGATTCCGACTTCGCCCGTCGCGATGAGGTTAAAGCCGCGTTCCTTTAATTCCCCGACCGTTTCTATCCCGACGGTTAGCGCCTGTTCGGCGGTTTCGCGGCTCATGGCGGGGCGTTGGGTCATATCGTCCGTTCCGGGCATGAGTTTTTTGTCCCGCAGCCCGCTTACCGTGTCCGCCATGCCCACGTCTATGGCGAGCACTTCCGCGCCGCAGCATTTTGCCATTACGGAAACGCTCGCGCCGCCTTTCCCCAACACTTCGGCTACCGCCGCCGTCACTGCTTGCCCGTGAAGCGCCACGCCCCGGCGCGTAACGCCGTTGTCCGCGCAGAAAACCGCCACCGCCTTGCGCAGCGTTTCCATTTCAGCCGAACCGGACGCGGCGGCGATACGGATAAGCAGGTCCTCCAACTTGCCGAGGCTGCCCACGGGTTTCGCCACCCGGTTAAAACGTTCCGCGCATTCCCTTGCCGCCGCCGCGCTTACGGGCTTAATTTTTTGCAGCGCTTCCGCTAAATTCATGATACATACCTCCCGTTTCCGCGAATTTCTCCGCCGTCTTAAGACACGCCTTCACAAAATTCCCCGCGAAAACCGGGTTCGCCGGGAAAAATAACTGCGGGAACCCCGCGTATAAGGCGTCCGTCGCGTGCGCGCATTTATAAATCAAGTCCCGCCCGGCTTTCCGCGCGGTAAACCCCTCGCCCTGCGCGTCGCTTTCCCAGTAATGGAACTCGTGCGCCCGGATGGATTCTCCCGCTTCGCACAGCAGGTTGCCGCTTTCGGCGGTCAGCGTCAAATACCCGAACCGCCGCAAGCGCCCGGTCTTAAACGCCGCTCCGTTAATCACCCCGCACATGGGAAAACCGTCGAGGGTTTCGTGCAGGTACAGGAACCCCCCGCCCTCCGCGATCATCGGAAGCCCGCGCTCCGCCGCGCGTTTAATGCTTTGCCGCATCGTAATATTTTCTGACAGCGCTTTCGCGTGTTCCTCGGGGTACCCGCCGCATAAGTATAAGCCGCTGATATTTTCAGGAAGCTTCTCGCCGGAAAGCGGGCTGAAAAATATAATTTCACCGCCGAGGGCGCGTAATAATGCCAGATTTTCTTCATACATAAAGCAAAACGCCGGATCCCGCGATACCGCGATTAACGCTCGCGCCGCCGGCGAAACCCTATCCGCCGGTTTGTTTTGCGCAAGCGCGTAACCCGGCGCGGACGCCGCCAACGCGAGCAAACCGTCCATATCCAGCGTTTGTTCGGCTTGTCGCCCAAGCTCAAACAAAATATTTTGAATATTTTTTATTTCCTCCGCCGCGAACAAACCCAAACGGCGGCTTGGCAGCTCCCATTCCCTATTGTGCGGAAGGAACCCGTAGGTTTTTACGCCCGCTTCAAGGGCGAGCTTTTTAAGGCCGGGGTATCGTTCCTCGCTTGCGTTGTTAAAAATAACGCCGGCAATGCCGCTGTCCTTTTTGTACCGCAAAAAACCTTGCATAACCGCGCCGTGGGAACGCCCCGCGCCTCGCGCGTTCACCGTAAGCACCGCCGACGTCCGGGTTTCCCGGGCGACCGTGTAGGCGGAAGCTTCGTCCGTTTCGGCGATGCCGTCATAATAGCCCATCGCGCCCTCTATGACGGAAATAGCGCCCGCGTGTGCGGCGAGATGCCCGCGCAAACCCTCGCCGTCTAAAAAGAACGGGTCAAGGGTATATGCCGCCACGCCGGAAACCGACCGGTGGAACAGGGTATCGATATAATCCGGCCCGCATTTGAAAGCGGTCGGCGTCAGCCCCCGCGCCTTTATCGCGGACAGCGCCGCGCAGGTCACGGTCGTCTTTCCGCAGCCGCTGTGGGTTCCGGAAATCAGCAGCCGGTTCACGCGTCGCCCCCCGCGCTTATGACCGTCACCGGGTTTTGCGCTTCCATCCTATGCAGCCCGTTTATTTTTTTCCCCCGGGCGGCGTTTATCTGTAAAATTTCCGCTTCCATGCCCGCGCCCTCAAGCGCCGCCACCGCCGCCGCCACCGTTTCCACCGTTATCGCGGTTATGACGAGCCTTACTTGGGGGCTTTTCCGCAACACGGCGGAAATAATAGGCAGCATTTCCCCGCCGCTTCCGCCGATAAAAACCGCGCCGGGGCAGGGGAGCGTTTCCAACGCGGCGGGGGCTTCCCCCTGAATGAGGGTAACATTCCCGAGATGAAAATTTTTTACGTTTTGTTGTATAAGCCGGGCGGCGTCCTCCCGCCGCTCCACCGCGTATACGCCCCCCCGGTAAACGGCAAAAGCCGCCTCCACCGTTACCGAGCCGGTGCCCGCGCCGATATCCCAGAAAATATCTCCCGGTCTTAACCTGAGCCTTGAGAGTATAACCGCGCGTATTTCGGATTTGGTCATGGGTATTCCGGCGGCGCGTATAAACCGGTGGTCGGGTATCCCGCTTAAAACGCGGTCGTCGTAACGCTCGTTAACAAACAGCAGCACGGTATGGGAAGGGCAGCCGGTTTCCGGTAAATTTCCGGCGGCGGCGGTATAAATTTTCTCCGTCGCGCTTCCGATGTTTTCGCCGATATGCACCGGTATATCTTCCAACCCCGCTTCCGCAAGGGCGTAACCGATTTCGGCGGTGTTGTTCCCGGTCAGGCAAAAGGTCAGCCGGTTGCGCCGCACACAGTCGGCAACATTGACCCGCCGCCCGTGGGCGCTTACGAGCGCCGCGTCCTGCCACGGCATCTTTAATTTCGCGAAAAAAGCAACCACGGCGGAGACGCCGGGAACATACCGGACGTTATGCTCCCCCAACGCTTTCGATATCCCCGCCGCCGCGCTGTAAAACCCCACGTCCCCGGAAACTAGCACCGCGAAATCCGTCGCGGGGTTTTCCGTGACGATTCTCGCCACATCGGCGGGCGAGTAACAGGGGAACGAGGGCTTTGAGTCGATTTTAAGCGAACGGGAAACGGTTTCCAAAACCCCTTGCGCCCCGATTAAAACTTCGGCGCGGGTTATGGCGTCAACCGCTTCCCGCGTCAGACTGTTTTCGCCGATACCGATGCCCGCAATAGCAATATTTTTCATACGCACCTATCACATCAATATTTTGAAATCAAGCTATGGCGCCTTTGGCTACGTCATTCTGAGCGCAGTGAAGAATCATATCGCGTGCGGCGGAAGATTCTCAGAATGACAGCGGACGGAGCAACGATATCGCTTCTTCCAACGAAACCCCGCCCGCTTCCTCCGGTTTTGCGAGCGCCGCGACACGCATTCCAAGGCCGCGCGCCGCGCGCACTTTTTCCGCGAACCCGCCTTCGGCTCCGGAGTCTTTCGTCACCAACACC